>JAQGIX010000033.1 GCA_028290925.1 Phenylobacterium sp.
GGCCGCCTCGGAAGGTTCGCCCTACGCGGTCATCGCCGACGAGGGCCGCCGATTCTATGGCATCCAGTTCCACCCGGAGGTGGCCCACACCCCGCGCGGCGCGCTGATGCTGCGCAACTTCACCCACAGGATCGCCGGCTGCCACGGCGACTGGACCATGGCCTCGTTCCGCCAGGAGATGGTCGCCAAGATCCGCGCCCAGGTGGGCGAGGGCCGGGTGATCTGCGGCCTCTCCGGCGGGGTGGATTCCTCGGTCGCCGCGGTGCTGATCCACGAGGCGATCGGCGAACAGCTGACCTGCGTCTTCGTCGACACCGGCCTGCTGCGCCTCAACGAGGCCGAGCAGGTCGTCACCATGTTCCGGGATCACTACAACATCCCGCTGGTGCATGTTGATGCGGCTAAGGAATTTTTCGGCGCCCTCGCCGGCGTTTCCGACCCGGAGACCAAGCGCAAGGCGATCGGCCGGGTGTTCATCGAGATCTTCGACCGCGAGGCCGCCAAGGTCGAGGGCGCCGCCTTCCTCGCCCAGGGCCCCCTCTATCAGGACGTCATCGAGAGCGTCTAGGCGCGGGGCGGTCCCAGCCAGGTGATCAAGAGCCACCACAATGTCGGCGGCCTGCCGGACTTCATGAAGCTGAAGCTGGTCGAACCCTTGCGCGAGCTCTTCAAGGACGAGGTCCGCGTGCTCGGCGTCGAGCTCGGCCTGCCGCCCGCCTTCGTGGGCCGCCACCCGTTCCCCGGGCCGGGCCTGGCCATCCGCATCCCCGGCGAGGTGACGCCGGACCGCGTCGCCGTGCTGCAGAAGGCCGACGCCATCTACCTCGACGAGATCCGCAAGGCCGGCCTCTACGACTCGATCTGGCAGGCCTTCGCCGTCCTGCTGCCGGTGCGCACCGTCGGCGTCATGGGCGACGCCCGCACCTACGACGAGGTCTGCGCGCTGCGCGCCGTCACCTCAACCGACGGGATGACCGCGGACTTCTTCGAATTCCCCTGGGAAGTCCTCGGCCGCGCCGCCACCCGGATCATCAACGAGGTCAAGGGCATCAACCGCGTCGTCTATGACGTGACCTCGAAGCCGCCGGGGACGATCGAGTGGGAGTGAGGCGGCCGTTCGGAAGTCATTCCGCAGGTTGCCGGATCGCCGCCCGAACGGGAGGGGTAATCGTCAGCGGACGTTCGGAGGGTCAGCTTGCGAGACCCCACGCGACTTCCGCCTCTGACGCGGAGTCGGGCGAGTCTCTGCGCCCGGAGCTCAAGGGCCGACCTGCACCTGCTCCGGAACGCCCATCTGGCCGGGCGTGCCGGGGGCGATGACCAGGTAGCGGCGCGGCCCCGCCTCGCGGCCGGCCACGAGCTGGCGGATCTGTCCCGTGGCGTTGACCACCGCCGCCCCGGCCGGGTTGGTCATGAAGGCGGCCAGCGGCTGCAGGGGACCGCCGCCGTCGGGCGCGGCGCTGAGCGCCAGCACATGGGGGGCCTTCGGGCGCAGGCCAGCGACAGCCGCCTGCGCCACCTGCACCAGGCCCTGGTCGAACAGGCTCACGCTGGTCGTCGGGCCGCCGCCGCCCGGCGCGGCCAGCGTCAGGTGGGCAGCCTCGCCCGCCAGCCCCAGCGGCTGCAGCCGCTGGCGGCCGTCGCCGGTGAGAACGGCGCCCGGGACATAGTTCACCGCCTGCGGCGCCTGGCCGATCGGGATGGTGGCGACCGTCCGGTTCGTCGCCGTGTCGATCGCCACCATGGCATCGGCGTTCTCCAGGCCCACATAGACCCGCGTCCCGTCGCCGGATGGCCAGATTCCGTGCGGCAGTTGGCCAACCGCGATGGTCGCCACCTTGGCGAAGTCCTCGCGGCGGAACACCTGCACCTGGTTGAGGCCGCCTACGGTGACATAGGCGAACCGGCCGCGCGCGGTGTCGACGAAGTTGACGTGGTTGGTGATCGGCCCGGTGTCGAGCACCTTCAGGGTGGCGACCGGCGGGCGGGCGTCGATCACCACCGTCTTGCCCACGTCCTTCAGCGTGTACCAGACCTGGGTCCCGTCCGGCGTGGCGGCGATGTTCGGGCAGAAGGGGCTGGGCTGAGGTACGCGGCCGACTTCGGCGTGCCGGGCGACGTCGAACACCACCAGCTCGGGCGTAAACGAGGAGCAGACATAGGCCAGCCGCCCATCGGGCGAGAATATCGTCATGCCCGGCCCGTTCGGAGTCTTCAGCCGGCGGACCTCCCGATGGGTAGCGGCGTCCAGCACCGACACATAGTCTTCGCCGCGCACCGTCACCCAGACCTCGCGGCCGTCCTGCGTGAAGAACGCCTCGTGCGGCGGGCGGCCCACATAGGTCGTCGCCGTCACCGCGTTGGTGGCCGTATCCACGAAGGTCACTGAATTCGAGCCGATCGAGACCACGGCGATAGTCCGGCGGTCCGGCGAGAAGCCCATGCCGTGGACCAGGAGCTGGCCGCGGTACAGCGGGCTGAAATTGGCCGGCTGCGGGTCGCCCAGGCGGATCACCCCCAGTAGCGCGTTCGCGGCCGGATCGATCACCGAGACGGTGTTGGAGAACTGCTCGGCCGCATAGACGCGGTCGGCGTGGCTGACCGGCGTGTTCGGGGCTCCGGCCGCGAACGGTGGCTGGGCGGCCTGGCTGGTCGTCGCGGAGAGGGCGGCGAGCGCCGCGAACGGCAGGAGCGCGCGTAGCCTCATCGACGGTCCTCCGGCGCGGGCGTGGGCGGCTGGGTCGGCGCTGGAGCCGACGAGGGCAAGCGGTCCGCCAGGGCCAGGCGCATGGCGGCGATTTCCTGCTGCTGGTCGATGATGATCTCCTGGGCGATGCGGCGCAGCCGTTCGTTGCGCCCGTAGCGCAGCTCCAGCATCGCCATGTCGATGGCCCCCTGGTGGTGCGGGATCATCATCTCGGCGAAGTCCCGGTCGACATCGTGCGCCGGGCGGATGGCCATGGCCGCCATCATCCGGTCCATCGCCGGCCGGTTCTCGGCCAGGAAGGCGCGCTCGCGCGCGGCGGGCGCCGCGT
>JAQGIX010000038.1 GCA_028290925.1 Phenylobacterium sp.
CGGGAGCCAGGAAGAGATCACCGAAGAGCACTTCGACCGCACCGTGAAAACCAACCTCTACGGCTATTTCCACATGGCCAAGGCGGCGGTGCCTTATCTGAAGGCCGGCTCGGCGATCATCATGACCGGCTCGATCACCGGACTGTTCGGCAACGAGGACCTGCTCGACTATTCGATGACCAAGGGCGGGATCCACGCCTTCACCCGTTCCCTGGGCACGGCCCTGCTGAAGCGGGGCATCCGGGTGAACGCCGTGGCGCCCGGCCCGGTCTGGACGCCGCTCAATCCCGCCGACAAGGGGGCCGAGCAGATCGCCCAGTTTGGGACAACCACGCCGATGAAGCGCCCGGCCCAGCCCGAGGAGATCGCGCCGGCCTATGTCTTCCTGGCTTCGCCCCAGACGGCCAGCTACATCACCGGCGAGATCCTGCCGGTCATCGGCGGCTATATCGGGGGCTAGGTCAGCGGTCCCCAGAACAGGATTCCTTTGGGGGCGGGATGGCGTATCCCTGGCTAAACAGCTTCCTGGCGGCCGAGCGCCTGCCCGAAGCCTTCCGCGACACGGTGGACGCCATCTGTGCGCCGCTGGCCGAACTCGCCGCCCAGGCGCACGCGGCGAAGGGCGGGACCGCCGTCATCGGTCTCTGCGGCGCCCAGGGCTCCGGCAAGACGACCATCGCGGCGACGACCCGGACCCTGCTGGCGGCGCGCGGCCTGAGCGCGGTGGTCCTGTCGCTGGACGATCTCTACCTGTCCAAGGAAGCCCGCGCGCGGCTCGGGGCTGAGGTCCACCCGCGGCTGGCCACCCGCGGACCGCCGGGGACGCATGACGTGGCGCTTGGGCTGCAGGTGCTGACTGGCCTCGCCCGCCGGGGTCGGGTCACCCTGCCCCGCTTCGACAAGGCCGCCGACAACCGCCGGCCGTGCGCCGATTGGCCGGACGTCCAGGGGCCGATCGACGTGGTGCTGTTCGAAGGCTGGTGCGTGGGCGCGCGGCCGCAGCCGCCCGAGGCGCTGCGCGCGCCGGTCAACGCCCTGGAGCGCGACGAGGACGCCGACGGCCGCTGGCGGGGCTTCGTCAACACCGCCCTGGCCGGCGCCTATCCACCGCTGTTCGAGCGTCTCGACAAGCTGGTGCTCCTGCAGGCGCCGAAATTCGAGGTGGTGGCCGCCTGGCGGGGCGAGCAGGAGGCGAAGCTTCGCGCCCGCACCGGATCGGGGCTCGCGCCCAGCGAGATCGCTCGCTTCGTCGCCCACTACGAACGCCTGACCCGCTGGATCCTCGAGGAGATGCCGGCCCGCGCGGACTGGTCGGTGCGCCTGGCCGAAGACCGCACGCCGCTCTGAGACCTCACGGTGGCGCGCCCGGCAGGACTCGAACCTGCAACCACCGGCTTAGTATGCAGGTGCTGTATCCATTTGAGCTACTGTCGCCCATGCGTTCGGCAGGCGAAGTGCGTAACCGCTTCGCCGTCCGGCGACGCGACAGTCAAGAGAATTGGCGTGATCAGTGGGTCCAGGGGACCTTGCGATTGAAGGCGAAGTTGTCGGCATAGGCCTTGATGATCCGTTTCACCGGCTTCGGATCGATCAGCTGGAAGGCGATGCCGTGCTGGTCGGCGTAGCGGACCGCCTCGGTCTTGGTCTCGAAGCCGAGCTGCACCTGGCTGGACTCGGTGTCGCTGGTGACCGTCCAGCCCATCAGCGGATCGGAGCGTCTGGCGTCGCGCGGCTCGAACTCCAGCACCCAGCCCTGGGTCTTGCCCCTGCCGGACTGCATGGCCGTTTTGGCGGGGCGGAAGATGCGCGCGAGCATGACGAAATCCCAAGTCTCCTCTCGGCGTGGTCGGGGCGGCAGGATTTGAACCTGCGACCCTCTGCTCCCAAAGCAGATGCGCTACCAGGCTGCGCTACGCCCCGATCCGGCCGGAGGCCCTGCGATATAAGCGTTTTCGCCGCGGCGCAAACGCCACGATCGCCGGTTGCACGCAACCCAGACGACATGGACGCGACAGCGGCGGCGGGGCAGTGTGCGCTCAGCGATATCCCTGGGGTGGAAATGCATGTCGGAACGGCGCCTGCGCACTGCGCAACGGAAGAAGCGCACTCGGGCCCGGTTCTGGGACGACCACGGTGAGAAGATCCGCCTGGGCCTGATCGCGGCCGCCATGGTCATCGCCGCCAGCTGGATCGCCAAGGCGGCCCTGGGAGGTTAGCTCCGCATAAGCTTGAACACGCCCGAGGCGCGGACCACGTCTTGGCCGCCCACATAGGCGCGGCCCTCGGCGAAGGCCACGTCACGGGTCGCGCGCGTCAGGCGCGCTTCGCCGCGCACCCATTCGCCGGCCCGGGCCATGTGCAGGAAGTCGATGGACAGGTGGATGGTCACCGCCCGCCGCCGGGCGCCGCGCCAGACCGCCCCGGCCAGCACCCCGTCCATGAAGGCCGAGAGCATGCCGCCATGCACCAGGCCGACGCCGTTGCAGTGCCGCGGCAGGGCGAAGAACGCCTGCTCGATCAACTCGCCGTCGCCCGGCTTCGTGAAGTAGGGGCCGTTATGGGTGGAGAACAGCCCCCGCCCCTCGGCCGGCGCGAACCCCTCCGGCGGCGGCGGGATGGCCTGGCCGTCCTGGGTCACCGCGCGAAGATCCGCTGATCCACCCTGTCGCCCGGCTGGAGGCCCAACTGGGCCGCGCGGCCGCCGGAAATCTCCAGCACGGCGCGGATCGTGCCGCCGGCCGGGATCGGCCGCTCGTCCAGCGGCTTGGCCTGCCGGGCGATGGAGAGGATCGTCCCGTCGGGGCGGATGTAGATGATATCGAGGCCGATCAGGGTGTTGCGCATCCAGAAGGCCACGTCCTCGGAGGGGCCGCCGAAGTCGAACAGCATGCCGCGGTCGGGGGCGAGGGTCTTGCGGCACATCAGGCCGAACTCGCGCTTCAGGTCGGTGTCGGCCATCTCGACCTTGAACTTCGCCGGGCCGCGGGCGGTGACGATGGTCAGGGGCTGCAGCGGCCTCAGCACCGCCTGGCCCCGGCAATGGTGGGGGTCCTGGCGCTGGATCTCGGCCCGGGCGGCCGGCGGCGCAGCGGCGCAGGCGCTCAAGCCCAGGGCCACGGCGAGCGCGATCAGGCTGCGCCGCGGGATCGATGGGGATGTCGGCAAGCGGAACTCCGGGCGGAGGCGAATCTCAGCCCAGATCAGACGCCTCGATCTCGGCCACAACAAGTCCCTTGGGCCCCTCGGCGAAGCGCACCACCACGTCTTCGCCGGGCTGCAGGTCCTCCATCCCGGCGCGCCGCAGCGTCTCGATGTGGATGAAGATGTCGCCGGGCTCGTTGTCGCGCACCACGAAGCCGTAGCCCTTGGTGCGGTTGAACCATTTCACCTTGGCCCGCTCCGGCGGACCGCCGGGCAGCGCGCGGCGGACCGGACGCGGCGCGCCCACCGCCGGACCCTCGCGGGTTTCGCGCGGGCGGCGTTCGGCCACCGGCGTGGCGGCGCTCTCGTCCAGGTCGTAGACCTCGGCCACCTGCCAGCCCTTCGGGCGGCGGACCACGTCGCAGGTGATCGTGGAGCCCTCGAGCGCCTGCTCGCGCCCGCAGTTGCGCAGCGAGGTCACGTGCAGCAGCACGTCCTTCAGATCGGTCTGGTTCGGATCATCGGGCACGACGAAGCCGTAGCCCTTTCCGGCGTCAAACCACTTCACGCGTCCAGTGATCCGCAGCGCAACGGCCTGCGTCTCCATCTGGTCGAACTCGAAACCCGCCATCTGCCCCTCGGCCTATGCTGGCCAAGTATAACACTGTTCTCGTAAGGGCAGGCCCGTCAACGGGAATTTCAAGCGCGCGAAAAGCCGACGTGCCTATCGGACGCCGCCAGACGGAGATTTGCGTGGCAGTCCCTAGGGGAGTCGAACCCCTCTTTTCAGGTTGAAAACCTGACGTCCTAACCGATAGACGAAGGGACCGCGTGACGCGAAGGGCGGGTCTATATCCGCTTGCCTGAGGGGGCGCAAGACTGGGGGGCGGCCGCCTCAGACGCGCCGCGGATCGGCCACGTCGTCGATCTCCAGTTCCACGCCCTGGCGGCCCTGCCAGTCGTCGGGCTTCAGTCGGCCCGCCACGTGGATCGCGCCGCCCTCCTGCATCAGCCTGGCGCCGGCCTCGGTGTCGCCCACCCGCCAGGCCACGGCCTTCAGTTTACCGCCCGAGCCGTCGGTCAGGGTGCAGCGCACGTGGCCGCCCTTCATGGCCATGGGCCGCTCGACGCGCATGCCGGCGGCGGCGAACAGCGGCTCCGGGTTGCCGGGCCCGAACGGGGCCATGCGCTGGAAGTCGTTCCACAGCGCCCGGTCGCAGGCCCGGGCGGTGACCAGGGCGTCGATCTCCAGCCCGTCCTGCGCGGCCGCGACCTCGGCCTCGTCCTTCAGCCGCGCGCAGAGGAACTCGCGCAGCTCCGGGATGGTGT
>JAQGIX010000438.1 GCA_028290925.1 Phenylobacterium sp.
GGCGTGGACGAACACCGTCGCCCAGGCGATCACGAGCGCGCCCAACCCCGCGACGGCGAAGGTCCAGGGCGCCAGGTCCACGTGGTAGGCGAAGGACGACAGCCACCAGCGCAGGATCAGCCAGGCCGCCGGCCAGGCGATCAGGTTGGCCCAGATCACCGGCTTGGTGAATTGCCACAGCAACAGCTTCAGGATGTCGCCGGAGCTCGCCCCCATGGCCTTGCGCACGCCGATCTCCTTGGTGCGGCGTTCGGTGGTGTAGGCGCTGAGCGCGAAAAGGCCGAGGGCGGCGATAGTCAGCGCGATGAGGCCGGCGATGGCGACGGTGGCGCCCTGGATGATGGTGTCCACGTAGAGCCGCATGGTGAACTGGTCGACGAACACCCGCAGCATCGGCCGCCCGTCGCCGAGCCGCTTCCAGAGGCCGTCCAGGCCCGCGAGCGTTTCGGGAATTCGCCGACCGTCGAGCTTGATCGCCATGGCGACGGAGTCCGGCGGCATGTTGCGGCCGATGACGTACATGAACGGCTTGATCTCCTGCCGCATCGATCCCAGCGTGAAATCCGGCACCACCCCGACGATCTCCGAAGGCTTGAGCGGCTGCAGGGTGAACGTCGCCTTCTGCATGGTGATGTCCCAGTCGCCGTGCCACAGCACGGTCTTACCGATCGCCGCCTGCGGCGAGGCGAAGCCCAACTTCCGCACCGCGGTCTCGTTGAGGATCATCGGCTGGTAGGCGTCGGCGTTGTCGAGCGCGGCGTCGGCCGGGCGTGAGCGGTCGAACAATCGACCGGCCACGGGCTTAAGCCCGAAGGTCTCAAGGAAGCCGAAATCGATGGCTGCGCGGTTGATATTGTCGTGCCGACGCCCGTTGACGGTGACCGCGTCGGTACTGTTGGAGAGATTGAGGGCGTTGGCCCCGGCGCACCCTGCCGCCTTGACCCCGGTAAGCTTCCGCGCCTCGTCGCGGAACGGCTGCAGGCAGGGCTGGGAGAACACCAGCAGCACCTGGTCCTTGTTCAGCCGCATGCCGTCGTTCAGCGCGAAGAGGGTCTGGCGGACCATGGTGACCGCCATCAAGGCCAGGGCGATCAGCACCGCGAACTGGGCGACCACCAGCGCCTGCCTGACGCGGTTGCCGCCGACCGAGGCGATGGGACCGCCCTTCAGCACCGCCGAGGGCCGGAAGCCGGAGAGCACGAAGGCCGGATAGGCGCCGGACAGCAGGGCGATCAGCAGCAGGACGCCCAGCATGCCGAGCGCCAGCCCCGGGTCGTGCAGATAGTCGAAGCTCATCTTCCGCTGCAGGAAGGCGTTGGCGGCCGGCATCAGCAGCTCGGCCAGGGAGACCCCCAGCACGGCGGCGGCCAGCACGTAGAGGAAGGCCTCGCCCATGAACTGCGCGATGAGATCGCGGCGGCTGGCGCCGGCCGCCTTACGCACCCCCACTTCGACCGCCCGGCGTGCGGCGCGCGCCGTCATCAGGGTCACGAAGTTGATGGCCGCGACGATGACGATGAGCCCGCCCACCGCGCCGATGGCGGTGAGGATGGCGGGATCGACCGGCGACTTCGAATTGAACACCTCCTGGCTGATCGGCCGCAGGTGGATCTGGGTCAGCGGCACGAGGTGAAGGGTCCGGAACATCTTGCCGTATTCCACCAGCGCCCCGAGCGGAATCCGCTGGTCGAGATAGCTGGCCATGCGGGGCTCGATCCGCGCGGTCGTCGCGCCGGGCCGCAAGCGGATGTAGGTGAAGAGCGTGAGGTCGGACGGCCCGTTGATCGGCCCGAATTGGGAGATCGGGCTCTGCGCCGCACGGCTGGCCCCGACCATCTCGAACGCCAGGTGGGTGTTGGACGGCAGGTCCTTGATCACCGCCGTGACCCGGAACGGCTGGCGATTGACCAGCAGGGTCTCCCCGAGCGGCGCATCACGGCCGAAGTACTTCCGAGCCGCCGCACGCGTCAGCACGATCCCATCGGCGGAGGTCAGGGCGGTCGCCAGGTCGCCGGCGACCACGGGCAACGGGAACACGCGGAAGAAATCCTCGTCCCCCCAGTAGAGGCCCTGCTCGGAGGCGACGATATCGCCGCGCCGGACGGTGGGCGGGAAATAGGATCCGGACAGCCGCGCCGCATATTGGATCTCGGGGAAGTCCGGCTTCAGGAACGGGACCAGCTTGATCTGGGTCAGGTTGGTGTCGAGCATCCCGCTCTTCGAGGCGAGGGTTTCGCTAAGCAGGTAGACGCGCTCGTGCCCCGGCACGAAGCGGTCGAAGGTCAGCTCGTCGCGGACGTAGAGACCGATCAGCATGGCGGCGGCGAAGCCGATGGCGAGGCCGGCGATGGTCACTCCGGCGTAGAGGCGGTTGCGCGCCAGGTTGCGGAGCGCCGCGGCGAGATAGTTGCGGAACATCGGATGCGCCCCCCTCAGGCCGCCAGCAGGGTTTCGGAGACCACGCGGCCGTCCAGCAGCTTGATGGTGCGCTGGGCGACGGCGGCGTGGACCAGGGAGTGGGTGACCATGATCACCGTGACGCCGGCGGCCGCGGCCTCGGTGAGCAGGGCCATGACCTCCTCGCCGTTGGCGGTGTCGAGGTTGCCGGTGGGTTCGTCGGCCAGGATCAGCCGGGGCTCGGAGACCAGGGCGCGGGCGACGGCGACACGCTGCTGCTGGCCGCCGGAGAGCTGCTGCGGGCGATGGCGGGCGCGGTGGGCCATGCCGACCCGCTCCAGGGCCTCGCCGACGCGCCGCTTGCGCTCCGACGCCGTCACGCTGCGGTAAAGCAGCGCCACCTCGACGTTCTCGGCGACGGAGAGGTCGTCGATCAGGTTGAAGCTCTGGAAGACGAAGCCGATGTGGTCGCGCCGAAGCTTGGTCAGCCGCGCTTCCGGGTACCTCGCCACGTCCTCGCCGAAGAACGAGTAGACGCCGCTGGTCGGGCTATCGAGCAGACCCAGCAGATTGAGCAGGGTCGACTTCCCGCAGCCGGACGGGCCCATGACGGCCACGAACTCGCCGGCGTCGATCTGCAGCGACACGCCGCCCAGCGCCAGCGTCTCGACCTCGCTGGTGCGGTAGACCTTGGAGATATCCTCGAGCTTCAGCATAGGCCCCTCCTCGTTTCAGTTGGTGAGAACCACCTGCTCGACCTTCTCGAAGCCGGTGTAGTCCGATGTGATGGCCCGCTCGCCCGCCCTGAGGCCCGAGAGGACCTCCACCTGTTCGGCGTTGCGGCGACCGATTTTGATGCGTCTCTTCTCCGCCTTATGGCCGTCGGGCTGCATGACCATGACCCAGTCGCCGCCGCTGCGCTCCAGGAAGGCGCCTGCCGGCAGGATCAGAGCGTTGCGGTCGCCGCCCAGCGTCAGGCGGCCCTCCAGCGCCTGGCCCGAGGCGACGTCCCTGGGGCTCGGTCCTTCGAAGGCCAGCTCCACCAGGAATGTGGCGTCCTTGACCTGGGGATCGACGCGGGTGACGCGCAGGGCGAAGGCGCGGCCGCCGACATCCACTTCGCCGGTCTGGCCGACCCGGACACGGTCCAGGTAATATTCGTCGACGCGGGCCTCGACCTTGAAGCCGGTGTCGGGGACGATCTGGCCCAGGCGTTCGCCGCGGTTGCGGATCTCGCCGATGTTCAGGTGCATGTCGGCCAGCTTGCCGCCGACCGGGGCGCGCAGGATCAGGCTGTCCAGCTTGGAGCGGGCGACGGCGAGGCTGGCCTGCAGGCTGGCCTGTTCCGACTTGAGCTGCGGCAGCTGGCGGCGGCGCAGCATCTCCTCCTCCTGGTTGATGGAGGCCTGCAGCGGCTGGAGTCGGCGGTTGTGGTCCAGCTC
>JAQGIX010000068.1 GCA_028290925.1 Phenylobacterium sp.
ATGGTGCTCCGGCCCGGGGATGCGGGCGGAGATGTGGGTGTAGATGAGGTCGTCCCAGCCGTGCAGCGCCACGAGCCGGTAGAGGGCGGCGAGGTCCACCCGCGCCTGCCATTCCTCGGCGCTCACCTTGCCCTGCAGCGATGTCGCGCCGGCGACCGAACCGTCAGCCATGGGGCCGTCTCCTCTGATCACGATTGTCGTCTGGAGAGTCCTCTTAGCTGACACGCGCGTCAAGTTCACGTGCGGACCCTCGCCACCGCGTCCAGCCAGCGGGCGTAGGCCGCCTCGCGTCGGGGCGGATCCATGGCCGGCGAAAAGCTCTCGGTGTCAGGCCGCGCGGCGGCCGCCTCCTCGACGTCCTTGAAGACGCCCGCGCCCACGCCCGCGAACAGGGCCGCGCCGAGCGCGGTGGTCTCCTGGTAGGTGGCGCGGCACACCCCGACGCCGGTCAGGTCGGCGAGCCGCTGGGCGAACCAGGCGTTGCGCGACATGCCGCCGTCGATGCGCAGCTCCACCGAACCCGCGAACGCCTTCGGCGCGTCGGCCCGCATGGCCTCGATCAGGTCCCGTGTCTGCAAGGCGCAGGCGTCGAACGCGGCCTGGCTGATCTCGGCCAGGCCCGCGTCGCGCGTCAGGCCGAACAAGGCGCCGCGGGCGTTCGCGTCCCACCAGGGCGCGCCGAGGCCGGTGAAGGCCGGAACCAGCACCACGCCGTTGTCGGGCCGGGCCGACGCGGCCAGCCGCTCGGCGGCCTCCGGGCCGCCCTTGACCCCGAGACCCTCGCCCAGCCACTGGATCGCCGCGCCGGCGATGAAGATCGCGCCCTCCAGGGCGTAGGTGGTGCGCCCCGCCACGCGGGCCGCGACCGTCGTCAGCAGCCTCGAATGCGAGGGCGCCGCCGTCTCGCCGGTGTTGATCAGCATGAAGCAGCCGGTGCCGTAGGTGGCCTTCATCTCGCCGGGCCGGATGCAGCCCTGGCCCATCAGCGCCGCCTGCTGGTCGCCGGCCACGCCGCGGATCGGGATGGCCCGGCCGAGGATCGCGGCGTCGGTCTCGCCGAAGTCGCCCGCGCAGTCGCGGACGTCGGGCAGGATGTTCGCGGGAACCTCGAACAGGTCGAGCATCGCCTCCGACCAGGCCTGGCGGCGGATGTCGAACAGCAGGGTGCGCGAGGCGTTGGTGGCGTCGGTGGCGTGGACCCGGCCGCCGGTCAGCTTCCAGATCACCCAGCTGTCGATGGTGCCGACCAGCAGCTCGCCGGCCTTCGCCCGCTGCCGCGCGCCGGGCACGTGGTCCAGCAGCCAGGCGATCTTGGTGCCGGAGAAGTAGGGATCGAGCAGCAGGCCGGTGACCTCGGTGACCTGCGCCTCGCGCCCCGCGTCGCGCAGGCGGTCGCAGACCCCGCCCGTGCGCCGGTCCTGCCAGACCACCGCCTTGTGGATCGGCTGGCCCGAGGCCTTGTCCCAGATGACCACCGTCTCGCGCTGGTTGGTGACGCCGATGGCGGCCACTTCGTCCATGCGGCGGGCGGCCTTCTGAACCACCTCGCGCAGCACCGCGATGGAGGCCTCGCAGATCTCCTCGGCGTCGTGCTCGACCCAGCCGTCCCTCGGATAGAACTGCTGCAGCGGCCGGCCCGCCTCGGCCAGCGCCCGGCCCCGGGCGTCGAACAGGATGGCGCGGGTGCTGGTGGTGCCCTGGTCGAGCGCGAGCAGCAGCGGTTCGGCCATGTGGAGCCCCTCCCCTCATCGGACTTTGGCCGAACGCCGAAGCGCGCGGCGAGTATTGTTTAAGCATGTTTTCATCGGGACCCAGCACATTCAGCCTCGCTGATTCTCAACCGGCTCCGGGGGGAGCGTGAACCTCGCCACCAACCACGACAGCCTGCTGGACCTGGCCAAGAGCCGCTCGCCGGCCGACCGCGAGCGGCTGCTCTTAGGGATCGTCGAGCTGTGCGAGGCCGGCGGCGCGGGCGAGGCGATGAGCCGGCCCGAGATCCAGGCGCTGCTCAATTCCATCTTCCTGAGCCTCGTCGTGGAGGCCGAGCGCGACATCCGCCGGCGGCTGGCCGACAAGCTCGCCCACACCGACTGGGCGCCGGCCGCGCTGATCAATGTGCTGGCGCTGGACGAGATCGAGATCGCCCGCCCGATCATCGCGGCGAGCCCGATCCTCAAGGACCACGACCTGATCCGCCTGCTGGCCGAGGCGACCATCGAGCACCAGATCGAGGTGGCGCGCCGCCCGCAGCTGGGCGCCCCGGTGGTCAGCGCGATCCTCAAGCAGTCCGAGCCGGCCGTGCTGGCGGCGCTGGCCGGCAATGCGACAGCCGAGCTCTCCGAGGCCGACATGGCGCGGCTGGTGGACAAGGCCCGCCAGGTGTCGGCCCTGCGTTCGCCGCTCTCGCGGCATCCGAAGCTCACCAGCGAGCTGTCCCTGCATCTCTATGTCTGGGTGGGCCAGGCGCTGCGCGAGGCGCTGGTCGAACGCTTCCGGCTTGATCCGAAGGCCCTGGAGACGGCGCTGGCCGGCGCGGTCGCCGAGGCGCACGCCAACCCCGACGGCAAGGGCCTCGTCGTGGTGGCCCGCGAGGACGAGCGCGAAGCCATGGAGCAGCGGCTGATCGACAAGCTGCACGCCGCCGGCCAGCTGCGCCCGGGATACCTGGTCCGCGCGCTGCGCGAAGGCCGCCTGTCGCTGTTCTGCACGACGCTGGCCATGCTGGGCCGCTTCGAGGCCGACCACATCCGCCGCGCCGTGGATTCCGACCGGCCGGAGCTCCTGGCGCTGGCCTGCGCCGCCGTCGGCATCGACCGCAGCGTGTTCCCGACGATCCTGACCATGGTCCGCGAACTGAACGGCGGGCGGCCCTCCGGCGGGGCCGAGAGCGCCCGGCGCGCGGCCGGGGCGTTCGGGCCGGTGACCCCGCAGGTGGCGGGCGTCGCCTTCCGCCAGGCGGCCCAATCCCTCTGACGTCGCAGTCGCCGGAGGCCGTCTCCCGGCGTTTGACAACCGAACCCCGGCGCCCGCTTGTCCCATCCGATGTTCAAGGCCGAGCCTAATCTGACGCGCCTCGCCTTCGTCGCCAGCGACCGGCCCGAGGCGCAGGAGGCGCGCGCGCGCCTGGCCGAGCGCTACGGCGAAACGGCCGAGGACGAGGCCCAGGTGGTGGTGGCGCTGGGCGGCGACGGCTTCATGCTGGAGATCCTGCACCGGCGCATCGCCGACGGCACGCCGATCTACGGCATGAACCGCGGCTCGGTCGGCTTCCTGATGAACGAATACTCCGAGGACGGCCTGCTGGAGCGGATCAACGCCGCCGAGCGGGCGGTCGTCCACCCCTTGCGGATGCACGCCACCGACGCCGAGGGCCAGGCGCACGACGCGCTGGCCTTCAATGAGGTCTCGCTGCTGCGCCAGACCCGGCAGACGGCCAAGCTGCGCATCTCCATCGACGGCAGGATCCGGCTGGCCGAGCTGTTCTGCGACGGGGCGCTGGTCTCCACCCCGGCCGGCTCGACGGCCTACAACCTCTCGGCGCACGGGCCGATCATCCCGCTGGACGCCCGCGTCCTGGCGCTCACCCCGATCAGCGCCTTTCGGCCCCGCCGCTGGCGCGGGGCCTTGCTGCCGCACACCGCCAAGGTCGCCTTCGAGATCCTCGAGGCCGACAAGCGTCCGGTCAGCGCGGTGGCTGACAACTACGAGGTGCGCGACGTCCTCAGGGTCGACATCGCCGAAGACCGCGAGATCGGCCTGACCATGCTGTTCGACGCCGGTCGCAGCCTGGAAGAGCGTGTGCTGGCCGAACAATTCTCGGGTTAGTTGCGACTCGAGATCGCGGAAAAGCCTCTGGAAACCGGGGGTTGCGGCTCACCGCTTATTAACGGGTTGGGCTTACCACTGGCCCCAGACAACGAGGGGGCTTCCGTGAGCCAACAAAATCCCAGTCAGGTGATCCCGGCGCCGACCCAGCTGCGCCTGAAGGTGGGCGCGGGCCGGCTCGGCTCGATCGACTCCGCCGCCATCGCCAGGGCGGAAGCCGCCCTGAAGAGCCTGTCCGGCAATTTCGGCCAGTGGCTGCAGGACGAGATCATCAAGCTCGAGGCCGCCCGCCAGCAGGTGAAGGTCGCCGGCCCCACGGCCGAGACCATGGAGAACCTCTATCTCCGGGCGCATGACCTGAAGGGCCTGGGCACCACCTACGGCTACCAGCTGATCACCCGCATCGCCGCCTCGCTCTGCCGGCTGATCGACGAGAAGGACAAGCGCCCCTCGGCCCCCATGAGCCTGGTCGACGCCCACATCGACGCCATCAAGGGTTCGGTGCGCGAAGGCATGAAGGCCGACGACCATCCGATCGGCGCGGCCCTGGTGACCGAGCTGGAACGCCGGGTGAAGGAAGCCGGCTGCTGATCCGCGCCGTCCGACTCCGCCGCTACATCACGTTCTCAAGCCGCTCCTCGACCACGCCGTAGCCGGCGTCGGGCGGCAGGACGAGCACGCGGCCGTGCGGCCGCTCCTCGATCTGCGGCTGGACGGTGACCAGGTCGCGCGCCGCGGCGCGGGCCACCGCGTCGGCGGCATCGCCGGCCTCGGCCAGCAGCTTCAGGTTCATCCGCGTCGGGAAGATCACCTTGCGCTCGCCGGCCTCGGCCAGGCGAAGCGCCTCCGCAGGCGCGATCCACTCGGCGTCCACCGTCTCGCGCCCGTCGCAGGCGGCCAGCTGGTCGTCGGGGGCCTTGACCACATAGAACCAGGTGTCGAACCGCTTGGGCGTCAGCGGCGGGGTGATCCAGCGCGCGAAGGTGGTCAGCATCGAGAGGTCCAGTCGGGCCTCCAGGTCGCGCACCACGTCGAGAAAATGGGTGGTCCCGGCGTCCACCGCCTGGCGGACATCCATCGGGCAGGCCTCGCCGCCGATCGGCGCGCCGTTGCGCCGCCGGGCCAGCAGGATGCCGGCCTCCTCGAACACCTCGCGGATGGCCGCGATGCGCAGGCCCCGCTGGTCGGCGTCGTAGTCCGCCCAGCCCAGCACCTGGTCGGCCCAGGCCGCGTCATGGTCGCCGGCGTGGCTCTTGCCGCCCGGGAACACCAGGGCGCCCGAGGCGAAATCGATCTGATGGTGCCGCTTGACCATCAGCACCTCGAATCCGGGCTGGTCGCGCAGCAGCAGGATGGTGGCGGCGGGCTTGATCTCGGGCGCAGGGCGGACATCGGTCATGACGCCAGCTTGCGGCGCGCGGAGCCGGCGGGCAAGGCGGGGCCGCAAAATCAACCGGTTGGCGTCGATTTGCGGTGGCCGACCCGCGGTTTGGCGCGTTAGGTCTCCCTGACAGCGCGATCAAACGAGGGGTTGTCGCGCCCGGAGGAAGCGAATGTCGAACCGGCCAGACGCCACGCCCAGCTCCGAACCGACTCGATCGCCGGAGGCGGACGTCGTCGAGCTGTTCGCGGCGCAGGGCCAGTTCTTCGGTCGCGAGCTCTGGTACCGCGACCTGCTGAACGCCCTGCCGGCCGCGATCTACACCACCGACGCCGAGGGCCGGATCACCTTCTACAACGAAGCCGCGGTCGCCTTCGCCGGACGCCGTCCCGCCCTGGGCGAGATGTGGTGCGTGACTTGGCGGCTGTTCCATCTGGACGGCGCGCCCATGCCGCATGACGAATGCCCGATGGCCATCGCGCTGAAGGAGGGCCGCGTCGTTCGCGGCGCCGAAGCCATCGCCGAGCGGCCGGACGGCTCCCGCGTGGTCTTCACGCCCTACCCGACGCCGCTGCATGACGAGCACGGCGCGCTGGTCGGCGCGGTCAACATGCTGGTCGATATCACCGAGCGCAAGACCGCCGAGGATCGGCAGCATCTGCTCACCAACGAGGTGAACCACCGGGCCAACAACCTGCTCTCGGTGGTGCAGTCCATCGTCCGGCTGACCCGCAGCGATGACGTCGATGGCCTCCGCAGAGCGATCGGCGGACGCATCCAGGCGCTGGCCCGCGCCCACAGCCTGCTCGCCAAGACCCGCTGGCTGGGCGCGGACCTGCAGCATCTCGTGAGCGAGGAACTGGCGCCCTACATGGGCGAGGAGGCCCGCGCCTGGGTGAGCGGCACCATGCTCCCCCTGCGCCCGGCGGCGGCCCAGTCCATCGCGCTGATCATCCACGAGCTGGTGACCAACGCCGTGAAATACGGCGCCCTGTCCAACGCCGACGGGCGGGTGCGGATCGAATGGCGGCGCGGCAAGGACGACATCCTCGTCCGCTGGAGCGAAGACGGCGGCCCCGCGGTCTCGCAGCCCACGCGGCGGGGCATAGGCTCCACGGTGATCGAACGCGCCGCCGGCCAGCTCGGCGCGGAGGTTCGCTACGAGTGGGCGCCCGCCGGACTGGTGTTCGAATTCCGCGCCCCGGCGTCCGCGATGGTGCTGACCGAGACCGACGGCTCGATCCAGTAAGGATCAACCCGCCTCAGGCGCTTTCGGCCATGTCCTCGTCCTGCAGGGCGAGGGACACCTGGTCCATGCGGTCCACCAGATAGTCGACGTCCTCGCGGGCGGTGGGCTGGGCGCTGGTCAGGAACCGCTGCAGCATCTTCTGCTGGAACCGTTCGCGGTCGCGGGCGCCGCCGTCGAACTCCATGGAGTGGTAGGTGTCCACCGCCGCGCGGAAGGCGGTGAACAGCCGCGCCGGCAATCCCGCCCGCTCGTAGATGGCCTTCAGGCCGAGCGAGCCGGCGTCGTGGATCATCAGCCAGGTGCGGTGGTGCGGCACGCCGGACAGCTCGGCGACGCTCCACTCGAAGAAGGTCATGTGGCCCTGCGCCAGCGCGCGGAGCAGCAGCGAGGCGGTGAGCCGCTTGTTCTTGTTGAGATGGGCCACGAAGCCCTTCACCTCGGCGGTGCGGCCGGCCTGGTCCACCAGGTCCACCGTCGCCCGCTCGGTGGCGCCGAAGGCCAGCTCCATGGCCACGTTCGGCGGAATGGCGTGCTTGGCGATCAGATGCTCGCGGACCTGCTCGCTGACCAGCGCCACCAGCCGCTCGCTCACTAGCATCGGCAGGGCGCTGCGATAGGCGACGGCGGTCAGCACCCGTTCGGATTCGGCGAAGCGGTCGACGATCCGCTGCAGGGCGGCCTCGCCGAAGTCGGCCTTGTCGTTGGCGCAGGCGGCGGCCACCGGCTTCTCCTCGCCGTGGCGGGCCAGCGCATCGGTGACGGCGCGGGCCAGCGTCGGGCGCCTGGCGATGGCCAGCTGGCGCACCGCCCCCCCCAGCCGGACGATGTCGGCCAGGTCCTCGTCGGTGAACACCGGCGAGGAGGCCAGCACCGGCAGGCAGACGCTCTCCACGTCGCGGGCCAGCTTCAACGCCACGTCGCGCGGCAACAGAGGCGAGGACTTCAGGGTGACCGCCAGGGCCCGGCGGACCAGCTCGGCGGCGTCGGCGGCCATGATCCGCAGGATCTCGCCGGCCAGGGCGCGGTCTTCTTCGGTGAGCGGGACCTGCTCGATGCGGCGGCAGAGCTTCTGCGCCGCGGCGGCGCGCTCGTCGGCGGTCGCGCCCTTCAGCAGCGTACGGATGTCCTCGTCCGTCAGCGCCGCGCGCGTCGTCGCCATAGCCTCTGCAAACGCCCCCGTCCCAGCCCGAATCCCGAAGGATTCAGAATCCCACGAGTCTGACTTTGCGCCGTCATGCTTAACGAGAGGTTGCCGGTGAAGCTGTGGATTAACGATCTCTCCTAACTCGCCGCCAATAGCTCGCGGCCTAGGCTGTCGTCCGAACTCTCGCGAGGCCTTGACGTGTCCGCCACCACCACCGTAGCCGAGACCGCCCGCGGCGGCTCGTCGCCGACCCAGCAGGCTCTGGAGGCCCAGACCGGCCTCTTGCCCTATGCGCTGATGGCCTTCGCGGTCTCGCTGCCGATCTACGTCTGGGCCGGCGGCCATGCGCGCAACGCCGCCTGGATGAGCGCCTCCTTCGTGGTCTTCGCCATCGCCTGGGGCCTGTTCTACGCGGTGGTGAACTGGCTGAAGGAGCCGGCGGCCCAGGACCTCGGTCGCCGCGCCCGCGTGCAGCTGCTGGCAGGCCTCGTCTGGGCCGCGGCGCCGGCGCAGATCGCGGTCTTCGCCGACGGCGCCGGCCCGGTGCGCGAGACCCTGCTGATGATCTCCCTGGCCGCCGGGGTGATGTGCCTGCTGTTCAGCGCGCCCTGGCTGCCGTCGCTGCTGATCGTCGGCACGGCCGCGGTGGCCGGACCGCTCGCGGTCCTCACCTGGCGTTCCGACAATCCCGACACCCTGCACCTGGCCTGGGGCGGGACGGCGCTCGCCTTCGCCCTGGCCCTGATGGTCAACCGCATCCTTCGCAAGCAGTTCGGCCTGGCCGCCGAGCGCGAGGGCCTGATGGCTGAACGCGCCGAGCAGGCGGAAGCCGCGCGCCGCCTCGCCCGCTCCAAGTCCGACCTGGTGGCCACCCTGTCCGACGAGATCCGCAACGGCCTGACCGGCGTCGCCCACGTGCTGGCCGCGGCCTCCGGCCGGGGCGGCCGCGCCGCGCCGTCGCGCGAGCAGCTGGCCTCCGGCCTCGACGCCGTGAACGAGCTGCTCTCCGTCCTCAACACCACCCTCGACGCCGAGACCGCCGAGGCCGGCCGGCTCTCCGTCGAGCTGCAGCCCGTCGACGCCGTCGCCATCGCCCGCGACCTGGTGATGGCCCACCGTCCGCTGGCCTCGGCCAAGGGCCTGGAGATCTCCCTGCACATGGACGCCGACCTCGCCACCGCCGACCTGGGCGCGGCGATCGGCGATCCGGCCCGCGTCCGCCAGGTGCTGGCCGCGCTGATCGGCAATGCGGTGAAGTTCACCCTGCGCGGCCGGGTCGAGGTGCGCATCGCCCTGCTCGGGGCCGGCCGGATGGCCATCGAGATCGCCGACACCGGGCCGGGCCTTACCGAGGATGAGCTGGCGCTGGCCTTCCAGCCGTTCCAGCGGATCGCGCGCACCAGCGCCGGCGCCACGGGCGCGGGCCTCGGCCTGACCCTGGCCCGCCAGCTGGCCCGGCTGATGGGCGGCGAGTTGCGCGCCCACAGCGCCGCCGGCGTCGGCTCCTGCTTCACCGTCGAGCTGCCCTATGACCCCGACGTCCGCGCGCTCCCCGCGGTGGAGCCGGGCGCCGCCGTGGATGGCGGCTCGGGACCGCGCCTTCGCGTCCTGGTCGCCGAGGACGACAGCCTGTCGGCCGCCACCCTGCGCAGCCATCTCGAACAGCTCGGCCACAAGGTTGCCCAGGCCGCCGACGGCCGCCGCGCCGTGGAGCTGACCCGGGTCTGCGACTTCGACGTCCTGATGGTCGCGGCCTCCGCGACGTCCGAGGGGCCGCAGGTGATGGCGGCGATCCGCAAGCTTGAGGGCGCCGCCGGCCGCACGCCGCTGGTCGCCCTGATCGGCGGCGATCCGGACGAGGCCGAGGGCAGCCTGGCGGCCGGCGCGAGCGCGGTGCTGCGCAAGCCCTTCTCCCTGCCGGCGCTGGCCAGGGCGCTGGCCGACGCGCTGGCCGTCAAGGCCTGCGCCAACGACCGCGACGTGGCCCAGAGAGCTTAGACGGCCGCCCAACACCTGTTTAAGGTGCCGCGCAAAGCCGGAAAGAGGGGACGCGCGTGCTGTTGAGAGGCGTGAAGGTCGTCGAGTTTGCTTCCTACATCGCGGCGCCCGCCGCGGCGTGCATGTTGGGCGACTGGGGCGCCGACGTGATCAAGGTCGAGCGGCCCGGGGGCGATTCCATGCGCCACGTCTTCGCCGACGTGAAATCCGAGCTGAAGGGCAACCCGACCTTCGACCTCGACAACCGCGGTAAGCGCGGCGTGGTGCTGGACGTCGGCAAGCCGGAGGGCCGCGAGGCCCTGGCCAAGCTGGCGGCCGACGCCGACGTGTTCATCACCAATGTGCGTCCCGCGGCGCTGAAGCGGGCGGGCCTCGACGAACAGACCCTGCGCGCCGCCAACCCGCGGCTGGTCTACGCGCTGGTCACCGGCTACGGCCTGTCCGGCCCCGACGCGCACAAGCCGGGCTTCGACGTCACCGCCTTCTGGGCCCGCGCCGGGGTCGCCAACATGACCGCGCCGAAAGGGACCGATCCCTTCATGCTGCGCTCCGGCTTCGGCGACCACATCACCGCGCTGGCCACCGTCTCGGCGATCATGGCCGGGCTCTACGACCGCGAGCGGACCGGCAAGGGCCGGCTGGTGCAGACCTCCCTGCTGGCCACCGGCGTCTACACCGTGGGCTCCGACCTCGCGGTGCAGCTGAAGTTCGGCAAGCTGATGTCGAACCGGCCGCGGTCGCACCCGCTCAACCCCATCGCCACCTTCTTCAAGAGCGCCGACGGCCGCTGGTTCGTGCACAACCCGCGCGGCGGTGACGCCGACTGGCCGAAGTTCTGCCAGATCGCCGGCCGGCCGGACCTGCTGGAGGACGAGCGCTTCGCCACCAGCCGCGGCCGGCGCGAGAACAGCCCGCTGCTGGTCGCCGAATTCGACAAGGCCTTCGCCGAGCTGTCCTTCGAGGAGATCGCCCACCGCCTCGATGCGGCCGACATGGTCTGGTCGCCGGTGCAGACCCCGGCCGACGTGGCCGCCGACCCGCAGGTGGCGGCGTCCGGCGCCCTGGTGCAGGTGGAGGACGGCGAAGGCGGCACCTTCCCCTCCCCCGCCACGCCGGTGCGGTTCCCCGGGTCCGACGTGGCCGTGCGGCCGGCCTCGCCGACGCTTGGCGAGCATACCCGCCAGGTGCTGGCCGAGCTCGGCTATGGGGCCGAGGCCATCGAGGCGATGTTCGAGGGCGGCGCGGCGGCCTAGCTGGCGCCGCGCGCGTCGGAGAGCAGTTTCAGCATCTCCGAGGTGAACAGCGAGCCGGTGAGCCGGGTGCCGACGCCCATCTCGTCGGCGGGCTGCGAGCCGCGCAGGATCATCGCCACCAGGGCGTCCTGCGCCCGCATGCGGTCCTCGCGCCGGGCCGAGGCGTATTGCAGGAAGCCGCTGTCGTCAGGGGCCGCGGCCGGCGGACCCATCCCGGCGCCCGGGCCGGCCGCCTTGGTCAGGTTGGCATAGACCTCGGCCACCGAATTGGCCCGGCCTTCCGTGAAGAAGATCGCCTTGTTGGCCCGCGCCGCTTCCGGGAACAGGTGCGCGGCGGCGGCGGCCGGCGTCGTCTGCTTCGCCTCGATCAGCCTGGCCGAGCCCTGCGGCCCCAGGAAGTGGGCGGCGTAGAGCTCGCCCGCGGTGGGCGAGCGTCCGACCCGGCCTTTCAGGTAGGCGGCGTGGTCGGAGGCCAGCTCGCCGGCCATCAGCGATGACGCGTGCGGATCCAGCCGCAGGTCCATCACCGCCTTCTTCGCCTCCTCGCCGCTCACATGATAGTGGCCGTCGGAGCCCTTGGTGATCAGCTCGGCGTAGCGGGCGTAGCCGTACTTCGAGCCGTGCTGCTTCAGGGTGGAGAGCCAGGTCTGCTCGACGAACTGGAAGAGGCCGGCGGCCGACGAGCCGCCCGCATGCGCCGCCGGGTTCATGCCGCTTTCGCGGCCCGCGGTCTTCATCAGGAACGAGAAGTCGACGCCGGTCGCCTTGGAGGCGCGCTCGATCGCCGCCTCCACCACGCTCCGGATGCCCTGAATCGCCATGCCCCAAGGAGGCGGCCGGCATGGTTAACACCTCGCTAACCATAATCGGCCGGAACCCGCCTAGCCGCGGCGCAGCGCGTCCAGCTCTTCGATCTGCCGCTGCAGCTTGGACTGATAGCGACGATTCAGCCACCAGGTCGCCGCCAGCCAGACCCCGACGAACACCAGGATCGGCGTCAGCTCCCCGTGCCGCGCCTTGAGCGCCAGGCCCGCGATCCCGACCCCCAGGCCGATCAGCATGGGCGCGCCGAGGAACATCAGCCGCGAGAAGCTGGTGAGCTGGCGCCGCAGCGCCGCGCGCTGGAAGTCGAGGAGCTGTACGCCGCTGACCTGGCTCTCCGGCAGCTCGGAGGGCCATAGCCGGCCGATCCACCAGCCCATCCAGACGGCGCCGGCCACCATGATCAGGTCGGCGGCGCGGATCACCTCCGTGGGCGCCCGGCTGGCGGCCAAGGCCAGGAACACGGCCGAGCCCAGGCAGATGGTGAAGCCGATGATGTTGCGCAGCCGGGTCCTGCGATGGAAGGCGCCAGCGCGGGCGCGCAGGGTCTCGACGGACATGGGCGGGGTCTCCGTATGCTGGTCCTGCCAGAGGGACTTGAGGTGCTCTTCAGGAGGTTCGGTCGGCATGGCGGCCTCCTTCGGCGAACCGCCGGGCCAGGAGGGCCTTCAGGCGGTGGATCTTGGTGGCGACGGCCCCGGCCGAGAGGCCGGTGATCTCGCCGATGGCGGCGGCGTCGAGGTCTTCGAGGTAGAGCAGGACCACCTGCCGGTCGGTCGGCTCCAGCGCCTGGATCAGCGCCATCAGCCGCGCCAGCGTCGCCTCCGGATCGTCCGGGTCGGGCGCCTGTTCCAGCGCCTCCAGGCTGGCGAACCCGCCGGCGCGGCGTCGGCGC
>JAQGIX010000437.1 GCA_028290925.1 Phenylobacterium sp.
GCTGCCGGGCACGGCCCTGAGGATCCTGAGCCAGCGCAGATAGGTGAAGCGGGTGATCTTCTGCGAGCCGTTGAAGCAGCAGAAGACGAAGGCGTCCTCCGGCAAACCGGCCTGGGCTCGCGTGGGCCGGCTGGCCTCCACCACCCGCTTGCGGTCATTGGGCTGGTAGCAGGGCAGCCGCAGCACCTTCTCCGAATAGTAGAGCTCGGTTTCCGGCGGGGTGACCCACTCGTCGCCCACGATGTAGTGGTGGTAGGGCGTCCCCATGGTCCCGGGATAGCCCAGCCAGTTCACCTGGATCGGCGCGGGACGGCGGGCGAAGATCGAGGTGCGCGCGTCGCGGGTGTGGCCGTTGACGTCGACCAGGATGTCGATCTCGTCGTCGGCGATCAGCTGGGCGGCCGCCTCGTCGCTTAAGTCTCTGATCTCCCGCCAGTTTTCGATCGAGGCGCGGATGCGGGTCTGCAGGCCATCCTTGGCGGCGATCCCGCAGTAGTAGGCGAACACCTCGACCTTGGCGCGGTCGTGCAGCTCGAACAGCTCCGCCATCAGATAGCCGACCGCATGGTCGCGCAGGTCGGAGGAGACATAGCCCACCCGCAGCGGCCGGCCCTTCAGGTCGATGGGCGCATGGCGCCGGTCGGCGCCGCCGCCCGGCTCCTCGTGGACCGACTGCTCGACATAGCGGGCGGCGGCGGCGAGCTGCAGCAGGGGGTCGTCGGTGTAGGCGGCCACCGACAGGGGATGCATGGCGCCGACGATCGACTGGCGGTCCAAGACGTCGCGCGGTTCGGCGACCGGCCATTTGCACTGGCCGAGCCGCACGGCGACATATTGCTCGATCACGTCGCGCTGCTGCGGCTGGATGTCGAGGGACTCGCCCATGGCCTGCTCGGCGGTCTCGAGGTCCTGCCGCTCGCCGCTCACCTTGGCGATCTGCTTCAGCGCCGTGAGCTTGTGCTGCACCGCCGAGCCGGAGATCGGCGCCAGCCTGGCCAGAACCGCGTTCCACTGCTCAAGGGCCGCCGCCGGCGCCCCCATGCGCTCCAACACCCCGCCCAGGTTGACGTAGGCCGGCACGAAGTCCGGATGGACCGCTATGGCGGCCGAAAGCTCGTCGCGCGCCCCGGCGAGGTCGCCCATCTGACTGGACAGCACCGCGCAGTTGAACAGCGCCACGAAGCGCTGCGGATGGGCGCCGTTGAAGTTCAGCCAGACGCGATAGAGTTGCTGGGCGAGCGTCACTTGCCCGGCTCCGCAAAGCCGCGCGGCCTCGGTGATCAGTTCGGGAAGCCCGACCTCGGCGGTGGTGACCCGCTGCAGCGTGGCGACGAAATGGTCTTGGTTCACTAGCGGGCCCGACTCTCATGCAGCTGGGCGGCCAACCCTGGACCGCCCGCACCGCCAAGCTCGGTGGTTATGGTGAGTCATTGGTTAACGCCCGGCGACCAAGCGCCCGTCCGCCAAAGAAAAGCGCCAGGCGGAGGACCGCCTGGCGCTGCAGAGATTGGCGATTTTTCTTGGTCTAGCTGAGGTAGGCCGTGATCTGCGGATTGCTGAAGCTCTGGACCTGCGTGGTCGTGAAGCCGGCGCGCTGAGTGGTGTTCAGCGCGGCGATGTTGGTCGTCGAGAGCTGTCCCAGCTGGGTGGTCGTGAAGCCGGAGATCTCGGTGGCCGTCAGCGCCGTGGCCTGCGTGGTGGCCAGCGCCCCCACGACCGCGGTGCTGAGCGCCCCGATCTGGGTCGCGAAGAGCTGGCCGATCTGGGTCGTGGTCAGCTCGCCGATATCCGCGCTCGACAGGCCGGCGACCTGGGTCTTGGTCAGCGCCTGAAGCTGCGTGGACCCCAGGGCGTGCACCTGCGTGGTGTTCAGCGCCGAGACGTTGGCGGCGGAGAGCGCGGCGAGTTGGGCCGTGCCCAGCTGGCTGACCTGGGTCGAGGTCAGCTCGCCGATATCGGCGGCCGAGAGACCCTGGAGCTGCGTCGCGGTCAGCGCCTTGATCGCCGAGGCGTTCAGCGCGTTCACCTGGGTGGTGTTCAGCGCCGAGACGTTGGCCGCGGTCAGCGAGGCGATCTGGGTCGGCGTCAGAGCGCCCACCTGGGTGTCCGCCAGCTCGCCGATCTCGGTGGTGGTGAAGTTCTTGAGCTGGGTGGTGCTGAAGCCCTGCACCTGGGTGGTGCTGAGCAGGGCCACCTGCGTGGAAGCCAGGGCGGCCAGGTTGGCGTTCGAGAAGGCGCCGACCTGCGTCGCCGTCAGGGCCTGGATGTGGGTGTCGTTGAGCTCGCCCAGCTCGGTGGAGGTGAAGCCGGCGATCTGGGTGGTCGTCAGACCCTTGACCTGGGTGCCGTTCAGCAGGCCGAACTGCGCCGAGGTCAGCGCCGCGAGCTTGGTGGCCGAGAGGCCGCCGAGCTGGGTCGCGGAGACCCCGGGAAGCTGGGTGGTGGCGAGCAGGCTGAGGTTCGTCGCGGTGAGCGCGTTGAACTGGGCCGCCGTCAGCTGACCGACCTGGGTCGCGGAGAATTCGCCCACCAGGGTGGAAGACAGGCTGCCCAGCTGGGTGACCGACAGCGCCTTGAGCTGCGTCCCGGTGAGGGCGTTGACCTGCGTCTGGTTCAGCGCCGAGAGGTTGCCGGCCGAGACCGCGCCGATTTGGCTGCCGTTCAGGGCGCCGATCTGGGTGTCGGCGAACTCGCCGATGTCCGTGGTCGTGAGACCGCCGAGCTGCGCGCTGGTCAGCGACCTGATCGTGCTGGTGGTCAGGGTGCCGACCTGGGTGGAGCTCAGGGCCGAGAAGGCGGTGGCCGAGAGGGAGGCGATCTGCGGCGCCTTGAACGCCTGGATCTGGGTCGCGGCGAACTCGCCGACGTCGGTGGCGGTCAGCGCCACCAGCTCCGTCGAGGTCAGCCCCTGCAGCACGGTCGAGGTAAGGGCGGCCACCTGGGCGCCGCTCAGCGCCGAGAAGGCGGTCGCGCTGAGGGCGCCGATCTGCTGGGCGCCGAGCGCGCCGACCTGGGTCGCCACGAACTCGCCGATGTCGGTGGTGGTCAGCGCCTTCAGCTGGGTGTTGGTCACCCCGCCGATGGCGGTCGAGGTCAGCGCGCCCACCTGGGTGGTGTTGAGCGCCGAGAAGCCCGTGGCCGAGAGCTGGCCGACCTGGTTGGCCGTCAGGGCGCCGATCTGGGTGTCGGCGAACTTGGCGACGTCGGCGCTGGTCAGCGCCTTCAGCTGGGTGACCGACAGGCCCTTAACCTGGGTGGCGTTGAACGCCGCGATGTCGGTGGAATTCAGCGAGGAGAAGGCCGTCGACGAGAGCGCGCCGACCTGCGCCCCGGTCAACTGCGAGAGCTGGGTCGTGGAAAACTGGCCCACCCCCGCGGCGTTCAGGCCGCCGAGCTGGGTCGCCGTCAGCGCCTGGACGTGCGTCGAGTCGAGGGCGCTGAACTGGGTGATCTGGCCAAGTTGCGTCGCGCTCAGCGCGCCGAGCTGCGTATTGGTCAGGGTGTTGAGCTGGGTGGTGGAGAACTCATTGAGGTCCGCCGCGGCGAGGCCCTTCAGCTGGGTGGCGGTGACGCCGTGCAGCTGGGTGGGGTTGAACGCCTGCACCTCGGTCGAGGTGAGCGAGGACAGGTTGGTGCCCGACAGGGCGCCGAGCTGGCCGGCCGAGAGCTGGCCGACCTCGGTGGAGGTGAACTTGGCGAAGTCGGCGACGGACAGCCCCGCGAACTGGGCGTTGGTCAGCCCGCCGATCTGGGTCTGGTTGAGCGCGCCGATCTCGGTGGACGTGAGAGC
>JAQGIX010000128.1 GCA_028290925.1 Phenylobacterium sp.
CCGCGGGCTTGATCTTGCCGTGAGTGAGCAGGGGCAGGGCCTGCAGCAAAATCGAGCCGGATGCGCCTATGCCCAGCATCCATCCGAACATCCGCGACCGGTCATCATAGGTTCGGCTGATCGACGCCGCCCAGGCCGAGTGACCGAGCACCAGGATCGAATAGGCGACGTAGAGCAGGATGTACCAGACGAAGAGATAACCCGTGTCGGGGTGGGCCGGCGGATTGAACACCTTGTAGACGGCGACGCACAGGACCGGCAGGCCCGCGAGGTACCAAGGCCGATAGCGTCCCATCGGCGTGCGGGTCCGGTCCATCAGCCAGCCCAGCGCCAGATCGACGCCAAGGTCGGCCAGGCGAAGCGCGCCGATGGTCACGCCGATGGCGGTCAGGGATATGCCCATCCTGCCGGCGTAGAACGGCGGCAGGTAGGTGCTCAGCATGCTGATCAGCATGTAGGCGGGGATGCTGCCGAGGGAGAAGGCCAGCAGGCGCGGCAAGGACAGCCGGCCGCTGCGCGCGGCGCTGGGGGTAATCACGGGCGTCTCCTCAAATCAATGGTCGCCCTCTGACGGGGCGCTAATGATCGGAGGGAAGCGCGGCGGCGGGCGACGCGCAAGGCCTTTCCGCCGCGTCAGCCGCGGTCAGGAGACGCGGGCGCCCGCCGCTTCGGCCGGGTCGGGCAGGTGGTCGCCGAACGGCGTCGCGCCATAGAGCGCATCGCGGTCCTCCAGCTGCCGACGGATGTCGGCATGGCGCTCGGCCGTGAGGCGATAGCCCAGGAAGCAGGCGCCGGCGATCATCACGAAGACCACCGGCCCGATGATGTAGGTGAGCTCCAGCCCGTGGATCGCCCCGGCGCTGTTGTGGGCGCCTTCGCGGGCGTTATAGCCGACCGCGCTCAGCACGCGGAAGGTCAGGTAGATCGACAGCGCCTGGCCGAGCTTGGTCGTGCCGTTGGTGAGGGCGTAGACGAGGCCCATCCACTCTCGCCCGTTCTCAAGCCGCAGTTCGTCGGCGATGTCGCCGGCGATGGCCCGGATCATCACCACGAAACCGGCGTACATCGCGCCCACCAGGAACATGACGGGCGCGAAGGCTGCAAAATCGCCCTTCGCGAGAACGGGAATGGCGATCAGCCCCAGGGAATAGACCGTCGTCGTGACCATCAGGGCGCGGTGCTTGCCGATACGGTTGGCGAGCCAGGCGATGGCCGGCGCGCCCGCGAAGCCGGCGGCGATGTAGATGGCCAGCAGCAGGTTGGCCGTGCCGGTCCCGAACCCGCGGCTGTCGCGGAAATAGAACAGGTAGATGGCCGCCATCCAGCCCGGCCCGAGCGTCACGCAGAAGTCGGCGAACAGCAGGCGCAGGACGTTGCCGCGGGTCAGCAGCGCCAGGTAGTCGGAGATCTTGAAGGGCAGCGGGTGCGCGGGGCGGATGCGCTCGCGGGTGCTGGCCAGCACCAGGGCGAGGCTGATGGGGACGGCCGCGATGATGAACCAGATCATCGCCTGCAGGCCCTGAGCCTCGGAATAGCGGCGGGCCGTCATCATCACCGGGATCATCAGCACGGCGACCGCGCCGGCGACGCCCAGGCCGGTGATCGCGCCGAACACGCGGGAGCGCTCCTGGTAGGTGCGGCTGATGGAGCCGCCCCAGGCGAGGTGGGCCAGATACATGCCGGAGTAGCCCAGGTACATGACGAGGAGCCAGCTGAAGAGGTAGCCGAGGCCCACGCCCTGGGGCGACCTCATCAGCATGTAGAGGGCCACCATCAGCAGCGGCGCGCCCAGCGCCATCCAGAAGCGGTAGCGGCCGAACCGGGTCTGGGTCTTGTCCATGACCACGCCGATCAGGGCGTCGATCGGGATATCGACGAAGCGGACCAGCGCGAAGGCCGTCCCGACCGCGGTAAGCGACAGGCCGATATGGCTCGCGAAATAGCGCGGCAGGTGGACCGCGATCGCCAGCTGCAGCGCGGCGATCGGTATGCTGGCGCTGGCGAAGGCAAGCACTGCGGGGAGCGACAGACGGCCGGGCGCGGCCGCGGCGGGGGCCTTGGACAAGGGCGTCTCCTGGGCTTCCGGGCCTCTGCCGTGCCCTTTCAACTCCCGAAAGTTAGCCGCCCCTGCCCCGGCCGGCGCAAGTGGATTCGGCGTAACCTTGCGATCCGGAATCCGTAGCCGCGAGGCCCGCCGCGCCGGTGGCTCAGCCGCCCTGCATCTTGCGGAAGAACTTCTGGGTCTGCTCCCCGCCGGCCACGTAGGCCTTCTGGCCGTCCGGATCGATGATCTTCGCCAGATTGTCGCGGACTTCCTCCACCGACAGGCCGCCCTCGCCGAGGTAGACGCCCTCGGTCTCGACGATGCGGGCGCAGGCGAAGGCGCCGGCGCCGGCGGTGAGGATCACGCCGGTCGGGGCCTCTTCCGAGCAGAGGACGACCACGGCCGGGGTCACATATTCCGGCTTCAGCCGATCAAGGATCTCCGGCGGCATCAGGTTCTCGGTCATCCGGGTGGCGGCGACCGGGGAGATGGCGTTGATGTGGACGTTGTTCTTCTGGCCCTCGAGCTTCAGCGTGTTCATCAGGCCGATG
>JAQGIX010000139.1 GCA_028290925.1 Phenylobacterium sp.
CAGGGCTGGATCGAAGGACAAATTGTTCAGATTGGCGACATGATCGCGCGCGCTCAGGTCATTGACGTCACGAAGCTCTCCGGAGCCCAGGTCATGTTCGGCGCCACCGTCTCCGTGATCGACCAAAATACAGAGGACCAGGCCCGCTACCAGATCGTGGGTGAGCATGAGGCAGACGTGAAGAAGGGCCGCATTTCGATCACCTCCCCCATCGCGCGCGCGATGATCGGCAAGGAGAGCGGTGACGTCGTCGAAGTGAGCAGTCCCGGTGGCTTGAAAGTGTACGAGATCACGAAGGTGGAGTGGGTTTGATACACGAAAACAGCCGGCGTCGAGTCACGAGCGGTCGAACCGCTGACGTCTCTGATGCGCCAGGAGCGGCCGTTGGGGCGCTGCCGCAAAGCGGAAGTTCCAGATTAGCCCGGCCTCCGCGGCGAACTGAACGGGGACCCGGAGCCGGCGCCAGCTGACCAAGAGGGGGCGGCGGTCGCCGCAGTCATCAGCCCCAACGCGTCAGCCGCCGGTCGCATCCACGACGATCGCGACCGTCTTGCCCCGCGACAGCGGCTCCCATCCCGCCACGATGGCGGATGCGATGGCTTTCGCCACGAGTTCCGGAGCGATCTGCGAGGACTGCAGTTGCGGCGCTCCGTATCTGGGGTGCGCACTCGGTGGAAACTCCAGCAGGGCTTCGCGCTGCCCCTCCTTATGACGTACGGCGATCGCCATGCCTCGCCAACCCGCGGCGTCACTGGACCACTGAGGCTGGCGGTGAAGCCGCCAGATATAAGGCTCCCCATCGACCTCGATCTCAAACCCAGGGCTATGATTGGTTCGTGCCATGTGAGGGAATTAGTCCGTCAAGCGCGCCCAAGCTACCCCCGCCCCGCGGCTCCGGGCCTGGGGCGGCGCCTGGGCCTGGTCCATGAGCGCGTTAGCGTTGCGAAGAAATCGAGTTTAGCGACCTTCTGCAGAGCATGGCCAGCTCAGCGAGGAGGCTACGTTGGAATCAGGCCCGGAAGCGGACCTTCGGCACGCCGTGTCTTGCGAGTTCGCACGCGTCGGCGGGAAGGACTTCACGCCCTCAGGGCTGCGCCTCCTCGAGGAGCCAGTTGCGGAAGGCGGTGATCTTCGGCTCAGCCAGCCGTTCAGCACGGCAGACGAACCAAAATCCGAATGGACTTTCGAGGCTGAGCTCGTAAGGCCGCACGAGCCGGCCCGCCGCCAGATCGGCGTCGACCAGGGGCGAGAGGCCCAGCGCGAAGCCCTGGCCCGCCAGGGCCGCGGCCAGGGCCATGTGGCCATTGCGGAATAGCACGCCGCCGAGGTCCAGCCGGCGGTCAACGCCCGCGGCGCCCAACCAGGCCTCCCAGGTGGGCAGACCGGGGGCGACCAGCGAGGACTCGTCCCGGAGCAGGAGCGAGGCCGGGATGGCGGCGGGATCGGGATAGCGCGCGGCGAGTTCAGGGCTGCAGACGGGGAAGGCGATGGCGGGCGCGATCTGTTCGGAGTGCAGATCGCCGTAACCGCCGTCGCCGTAGCGCAGGGCGACGTCAACGGTGTCCCGGTGCAGGTCGACCTGTCGGTCTTCGCCGACCACACGCACCTGCAAGGCCGGATGCTGGGCCAAGAAGCTCGCGATCCGTGGCGCGATCCACTTGCCGGCAAAGCTCTGGACCGTGCTGACCTGAAGGGTGTCGGCGTCGATGTCCGCCGCCTCAGTCAGGAGCCGTTCCATGTCGAGGAAGACGGTGGTGAGCCGAGGCGCCAGCCGCGCGCCGACCAGGCTCAAAGCAATCGACCGGTGGCCGCGCAGGAAGAGTGGCGCGCCCACCCATTCTTCCAGTCGTCGGATCTGGGCGCTGACGGCGGCGGGTGTCACGCTCAGTTCCTCCGCCGCGGCGACGAAACTCAGATGCCGCGCGGCCGCATCAAAACTGCGCAGCGCGTTCAACGGAAGGGAGCGGATGGAAATCGCCATGTCAGGTCGAGGGCTCCGGCAAGCTTTTGTGGCGGCAGCGGCGCGCTTTTGTCGTTTGAAGCCACGCTGGTCCTAAGCGAAGTCCTCCATCGACACATACCGGGAGCTTCGCTGTGGGCAAGATGACAACCTGTAGCGGCGCTATGATAGCGCTGCTTCTCTCGACCTCGGCGGCGGCGGCGCCTCTTCGCGACGGCTCCCACGACTTCGATTTCGATTTCGGGGTCTGGCGCACCGAAATCACGCGCAACCTCCAGCCGTTCTCCGGTTCGAGCGAAACTGTGAAACTCAACGGCACAGTGACGATCCGCAAGATCTGGGGTGGAAAGGGGCAGTGGGAGGAGATCGAGGCCGATGGGCCGAAGGGCCATTGGGAGGGGATGAGCCTCTTTCTCTACGACCCGGCTGCCCATCAGTGGAGCCAGACGTTCGTCGGCAGCGCCGACGGAACCATCGCCCGCGGGATGACCGGAGCGTTCAAGGACGGCAAGGGCGAACTGTTTCAGCAAGACACGCTGGGCGGCCGGTCGGTCCTGGTGCGGGCGACATGGTCGGATATCACGCCCGCTACGCACACCTACCGCGAAGACTATTCCGCCGACGGCGGACGGACTTGGGTCCGCTCCTTCACGGCCAAGAAGACCAAGATCGCCGACGCTCCGCCCCCTGACTCGCCTGTCGCCGCTTCGCATGACGGCAGCCACGACCTTGACTTCACCTTCGGCGCCTGGAGGGAGCATTCGCGACGCCTGCTGCATCCGCTCACCGGGTCGACCGATTGGGCGGAGTGGGAGGGCCGCACGGTCGTACGGAAAATCTGGAGCGGAAAAGCCGACCTGGCTGAGTACAAGGGCGTCACGCCCTCCGGCCCGCTCGAGTTGATCGCCCTGCGCGTCTACAATCCCACAACGCGCCAGTGGAGCACGAACTTCGCGACCGCCGCGGTGGGCAAGCTCAACGACATCACCGCCGTGGGAGACTTCAAGGACGGCCGCGTCGACTTCTATGACCAGGAGCCCTTCAACGGCCGCGAGATCCTGGTGCGCTTCTCGATCTACGGCGCCGGCCCGGATACCCACGTCAGCGAACAGGCTTTCTCCGACGACGGCGGAAACACCTGGGAGACCAACTGGGTCAATCGCTATAGCCGGGCGCCGGCGGCGAGCGACGGAAGCTGATCGCGCGCAGAGGCGCGTGCCGTGTTGGCGGACTGGCTCCTGGCCGCGAGCACGTTCGTCACGCTGACCTCCGCGTCGAGAAGCGGAACGCTCCGAGGTCGGCTAACGTCGCGACCTCGACCGGCGCGCAGCGGCCGCGCTTGTTCAGGGGGCGCTAACCATTCGGGGCCAAGCCTCAAATCACAGGCTCGGCTTCGCAAATGGCAGAGCCTGCGCGCCTTCACCCAGCAACGGTCCCGTCCCATGACCGCCGCCCTGATCACCAGTCTCGCAGGCTGCGCAGCAGCCGGACTCACGGCGGCGCTCGTCCGGCGACACGTCCTGCAGGTCTACCTGCTTCCGGTCGCGGGCCTGGGGCCTGGCGCCCGGCTCAGGGCAGCGGACCCTGCCAAGCGCGCCTGACGAACGCCACCAGAAGGCCGATCACCACAAGCGCGCCGGCGGCGAGGAGCGCGGTCTGAACGGGTCCGGCGGTGGCCAGCACGGGCCCGGTCAGCGCGCCCGGCAGGATCAGGGCCGTCGCCCACAGCAAGGCCGCCGTGACGTTGACCAGCTGAAACGGGACCGGCTTCATGCCGAGCATCCCGGCGATCACGGGTATGGTCGGCCGCACGGTCGGGATGAACAGGCCGACGGCCAGGCTCAGCGTTCCCCAGCGGTCGAAGAAGGCCTTGCCGTCCAGCAGGAGGCGGGGCCATCGCGAGAACGGCCACAGGCCGACGATGCGGCCGCGATAGTGGCGACCGAGCGCATGGCCGCCCGTCGCCCCGATGACGGCGCCGGCCGCCGCGCCGACGATGTTGGCCCACAGCAGGGCGTCTCCCAAGCCGACCAGGACGCCGATCCCGAGGAGGATCACCGTGGCCGGGACAAACAGCCCGATGATCGGCGCCGCCTCGGCCAGCGCCATCAGGAACACCATGAGCACGGTCAGCGCTTCATGGGTCCGCATGTAGGCCAGAGCCTCGGACACGAGGTCGGTCATCCGCGCGGCCGGGCCGGAGCGCGCGCAACCGTGGCGAAGGTCCGGGGCAGGGGTCGCGCGAGCATTTGAACCATCCCGACGCCTGCCGGAAGCCAGGTGATCAGCGCCGTGCGCGCTGATTTCCACCGCGCCGCGACGGCGCCCTTTGACAGTGACGACGACGCTCGACGAGCGCCGCAAATTTTATTCGTCCCCGACCGGGCGGCGAGCCCGCCAAGGACCATGATCGCGACCTGTTTCGGGAACCCGCGCCCGTCGCGCCACGGCTTCGGCCTGTGGATCTGCATCGCGCCCCCAAGCGGATCGCCTCCGCGTCACCTTCGGTAACCGGACTCACTGAACCTCGGCAAGGGCTCGCCAAACCGCCATTCCGGCGAGCAAGGAACAGGCGCTGCGCAGGCGGGTTGAGGGCGGCTGGACGCAGGGAGACGCCGATGCCCCTTCTTTCGCTGACCCGATTCCTGGCCGCCATCGTCTCGGCGGCCCTGCTGGCCGCGGCCGGCTACCTTCTCTGGACCTGGTATCAGGGCGAGTGGACGCCAAATGCGCAGGGCCTGCTCGTTCAGGTGCGCGAGCCGTGGCGGCTGTGGACCGGCGCCGGCCTGCTGGCCTGGTCGTTCCTGGGCCGGCTCATCTTGCCGCTCGTGCTCGCAAAAAGCGGCGGCCGGCCGAGCCGGGCGCGGCGCGGGCAGGGCCAACAGCTGGGCGGGGCGAGCGGCTCGCTCCTCAATGTGGAGCGCCACGGTCCGGCCGGCGCCCCCATCCTGCTGTTCACCCATGGCTGGGGCATGGACCTGACCTTCTGGGACTATGCGAAGCAGGACCTGGGGAACCGGTTCCAGCTGGTGCTGTGGGACCTGCCTGGCCTTGGCCGCTCGAAGCCGCCCGCCGGCGGCGAGATCTCCGTGGCCAACTTCGCAACTGACCTGCGCGGCCTGCTGGAGACCCTGGAGCGGCCCGCGGTCCTGGTCGGCCACAGCATCGGCGGCATGACCTTGCAAACCCTGGTGCGCGATCACCCCGACGCCATGGACCGGGTCGCGGGCCTCGTGCTGCTCAACACCACCTACACCAATCCGCTCAGGACCATGATCCTGAGCCGGCTGCTGCTGGCCCTGCAGAAGCCGCTCCTCGAACCCATGACGCACCTGACGATCTGGCTGCAGCCGCTGGTCTGGCTCTCCAAGTGGCAGAGCTATCTCAGCGGTTCGGTGCACGCGGGGATGCGGCTGGGGTTCGGCAAGTTCGTCACCGCAAGCCAGCTGGAGCACGCAGCCCTCCTGGCCACCCGCGCCCCGCCGGCCATCGAAGCCAAGGGTGACCTGGCCATGTTCCATTGGGACGCCACGGGCGCGCTGGGCCGTTCGCGCAAACCCCTGCTGGTGATCGGCGGAGACAGGGACATCGTCACCAAGCTCGAGGCCAGCCGCGCCATCGCCGCCGAGGCCGGCGGCGCGGAGCTGCGCGTCGTGGAAGGGGTCAATCACATGGGGCCGCTGGAACGCGCCGACCTCTACAACGACGCCATCGCCGCCTTCGCGCTCTCTGTTCAGCCGAGCGCGACGCGGGACAGGCGGCCGCCGTCCCCATTGGATGAGCCTTCCGCGTTCGAGGAGCCCGACCGACCCGGCGCCGCCGACCCAGGCTCGCCCAGGCCGCCGCTTCACTGACGGGACGGGAGCCGGGGCTGCGCACAAGGAGACGGCCATGGAGATCAAGCGGAACGGCTCGCAGCCCTCGGCCAAGGGACCCGCCGCCACCTTCACCGGGGCGGTGCGGATCGACAGCCCCTTCCAGGCCCAGGCGCCCG
>JAQGIX010000170.1 GCA_028290925.1 Phenylobacterium sp.
GCCGCCTACAAGAAGAGCCTGGAGCTCGCGCCGGGGCTCGGCGACGCCTACTGGAGCCTGGCGAACCTCAAGGTGGCGGCGCTGGGGCCCGCCGACGAGGCCGCGATGCTGGCCGCCCTGCGCCGCACGGACCTCGGCGCCGACGACCGCCTGCACCTGCACTACGCGCTGGGCAAGGCCCTCGAGGACCGCGGCGAACACCCCGCCGCCTTCGAGCACTACGCGAAGGGCGCCGCCCTGCGCCGCGCCGAAACGCCCTACGACGCAGCCGAAACCACCGCGGTGCTGCGTCGCGCGGAGAGCCTGTTCACCGCGGACTTCTTCGCCGAGCGCGCTGGCGCGGGCTCGCCCAGCCCCGCGCCGATCTTCATCGTCGGCCTGCCGCGCTCCGGCTCGACCCTGGTGGAGCAGATCCTGGCCAGCCATTCCCAAGTCGAGGGCACCATGGAGCTGCCCGACATCGCGCTGATCGCCCAGGAGCTGATCCGGTCAGGCGCCGGCGGGGCCGGGGCGACGTACCCCGACCTGCTGGCCAGCCTGGACGCCGGCCAGCTTGCAAACCTCGGCGAGGCCTACCTGGAACGCACCCGCGTGCAGCGGAAGTCCGGCCGGCCGTTCTTCGTCGACAAGATGCCGAACAACTTCCACCACATCGGGCTGATCCAGCTGATCCTGCCGCGCGCCAGGATCATCGACGCCCGCCGCCATCCCCTGGGCGCCGGCTTCTCGGCGTTCAAGCAGCACTTCGCCCATGGCCACGCCTTCTCCTACGACCTGACGGACCTCGGCCGGTACTACCGCGACTATGTGGAACTGATGGCCCACTTCGACGCCGTGCTGCCCGGCCGCATCCATCGGGTGATCTACGAGGACCTGGTCGAGGACACCGAGCGCGAGGTCCTGCGCCTGCTGGACGCCTGCGGGCTACCCTTCGAGGACGGCTGCCTGAGGTTCTACGAAAACGGGCGCGCCGTGCGGACCGTCAGCTCCGAGCAGGTGCGTCGCCCGATCTTCCGCCAGGGCCTGGACCAATGGCGCGCCTATGAGCCCTGGCTCGAGCCGCTTCAGGCGGCGCTCGGTCCGGCGTCCAGCGGCTGGCGCGGCGAGGCGCCCTAGGGCCCGGATTCCGCCCGGGCGCTACGTCTGGCGAACGCTGTCAGGACGAGGTGGCGGAGCGGACGGTCTGAGGCTAACTTGGACCGCGTGGCAGTGGGGGTCGGTTTGGGGGCGAGGCAATCATCGGCGATGACCGCCCGGCCGGGACGTTGGGCGGCATGACCCGTCCCGTCGCCAAGGTCGCGGTGGTGGGCCGCGACGCCGCGGCCTGGCTCACGGCGCTCGGCCTGCAGCGCGCCTTCGGCCGCACCGGCGTGCAGGTGCAGGTGGTCGAGCTGCCGTCGATGCTGTCCGCCGTCGACGCCTATGTGTCGCTGCCGAGCCTGGCGGGACTGCATCGGATCGTCGGGATCGACGAAGACGCGCTGATCGCGGCCTGCGCGGGTCTCTACGTGCTCGGCCAGCGGTTCGCCAACTGGTCCGGGGGCCGGGCGCCGTTCCTTCACGCCTACGACACCCAGCCGGTGGGCCTCAACAATGTCGACCTGATCCAGTACTGGCTCAAGGGGCGGGCCGAGGGACTCAAGCTCGATCTCGAGGAGTTCTCGCTCGGCGCCGCCATGGCCAAACAGGGGCGGCTGCCACTCGGGGCCGAGCCCGCCGAGGGCTTCTCGCGGCCCGCCTACGGCTACCATCTCGACGCCAGGGCCTATGTCCGGTTGCTCCGCGAGCAGGCGATGCGGCTCGGGGTGAGCTGGGTGGCCTCCGGTCTCGGCGAGACCCATGTGGACGGCGGGCGGATCGTCTCGCTGACGCTGAGCGACGGGGCGACCGTGGAAGCCGACCTGTTCATCGACGCCTCCGGCGCGCAGGGCGCGCTGATCGAGCACCTTCCGGCAGCGGCCTTCGAGCCCTGGAGCCAATGGCTGCCCTGCGATCGCATCCTCGCCGCCTCTGGGCCGCGCCTGGACCCGCTGCCGGCCTTCAGCCAGATCGCGGCCTTCCGGGCGGGCTGGATCGGCATCCATCCGCTGCAGGACCGCACCGCGCTGGTCTGCAGCTACGACTCGACGCGGATCTCCGATGAGGATCTCGTGGCGGCCCTGCCGGTGCTCACCGGCCTGACGCTGCAGGACGAGGCGGTGGCCGCGCCGTTCCGCGTCGGGCGGCGCGCGGCGGCCTGGGTCGGCAACTGCGTGGCGATCGGCGATGCGGCGGCCAGCCTGGAGCTCCTCGACGCCGCGCCGCTGCACCTGGTGCAGACCGGCCTGTCGCTATTGATCTCGCTGTTCCCGGTGGACGCGGACGATATGCGCGAGGCGAGCGCCTACAACGCGCGCCTCGCCGCCCACGCGGAAAACCTCCGCGATTTCCAGATCGCCCACTACAAGCTGAACCAGAGGCGCGACGACCCCTTCTGGGATCGCACCCGCGATGTCCCGGCGCCGGACGCGCTGGCCTACAAGATGCGGCTGTTCGCCAGCCGCGGCCGCATCGCCCTTTACGACGACGAGACCTTCCAGGAGTCCGACTGGACGTCGATCTTCGTCGGCCACGGCCTCATCCCGCAGGCCTACGACCCGCTGGTGGACCTCACGCCGGGGGACCAACAGATCCAGCAGCTGCAGAAGATGCTGCGGTTCATCGCAGCGGAAGTGACGGCGGCGCCCACCCTGCAGTCGCACCTCGCCGCCCCACGGTCCGCACGAGGAGCGCCCAGTTGAGCCACGACAGCCGGATCCGGGACATCGTGATCGTCGGCGGCGGGACCGCCGGCTGGATGGCCGCCGCCGCGCTGTCCAAGGTGATCGGGACGCAAGGCCAGACGATCACCCTGATCGAGTCCGACCTCATCGGAACGGTCGGCGTGGGCGAGGCCACCATCCCGCCGATCATCCTGTTCAACAATCTCCTGGGCCTGGACGAGGACGAGTTCGTCCGGGAGACCAACGCCACCTTCAAGCTCGGCATCGAGTTCGAGGACTGGCGCCAGCTCGGCCATCGCTACCTGCACCCGTTCGGGCCGTTCGGGGTGAACGCCAACGGCATCGCCTTCTCCCACCATTGGGTGCGGTGGCTGAAGGCCGGGGGCGACCCGGACAACCTGCGGTTCATCCCCGAGGGGGAGGCGGCCCGCCAGGGCAAGTTCATGCGCACCCCCGACGGCAAGGCCGGGCGGCTGCCGAAGATCAACTACGCCTTCCATTTCGACGCCAGCCTCTACGCCGCATTCCTGCGCCGCTACGCCGAAAAGCGCGGGGTCAAGCGGGTGGAGGGCCAGGTGGTCAAGGTCCACCAGAACGCCGAGCGCGGCGACATCGAGACCCTGGACCTGAAGGATGGGCGCAGCATCCGCGGCGACTTCTTCCTCGACTGCTCCGGCTTCCGCGGGCTGTTGATCGAAGAGGTCCTGAAGGCGGGCTACGAGGACTGGAGCCGCTGGCTGCCGGTCAACCGCGCCGCGGCCGTGCCCTGCGCGCGGGTCGAGGAGCCGATCCCCTACACCCGCGCGACGGCCCGCGAGGCCGGGTGGCAGTGGCGCATCCCGCTGCAGAACCGCACCGGCAACGGCTATGTGTTCTGCAACGACTTCATCGGCGAGGACCAGGCGGTCGAGGCGCTGGCGGGCCGGCTGGACGGCGCCGCCCTGGCCGATCCGCGCATCCTCAAGTTCGTCACCGGACGACGCAAGGTCAGCTGGGCCAAGAACTGCGTGGCGCTGGGCCTGTCCAGCGGCTTCCTGGAGCCCCTGGAGTCCACCAGCATCCACCTGATCCAGGCCACCATCTCGAAGCTGCTGGCGATGTTCCCGCAATCCCGGCCGGACCCGCGGATGATCGACCGCTTCAACCTGGAGCTGGAGCGGGAATTCGGCCACGTCCGCGACTTCGTCATCGCCCACTACAAGGTCACCGAGCGGGAGGACACGCCGTTCTGGCGCTACTGCAGGCACATGAGCGTGCCCGACTCGCTGGACGCCAAGCTGGAGTGGTTCCGCACCCGCGGAGAGGTGCTCGCCGAGCCCCAGGAGCTGTTCCAGGAGATGAACTGGTTCGCGATCCTCTATGGGCAGGGCCTGACGCCGCAGGACTACCATCCGGTGGCCGACGTCATGGCCGACGACGAGCTGAACCTGCTGCTGGCCAATGTCCGGCGTGGCGTGCTCGACCGGGTGGCGGCCATGCCGAGCCACCAGGCCTTCATCGACCAGCACTGCGCGGCGCGGCCGCCGCCGGTCCCGGCCTGAGGCGGACTTAGCCGCCGACCACTGCGGCCAGGCCCGCGGGCGGCGGCGCCTCGAGCTCACGCAGGTCGCGGCCGCGGGTCTCGGTCCCGAAGCGGGCGACCAGGCCCATGGCCAGCAGCGTGGGGATCATGATCAGCCCCGCCGCCACGCCCACCGCGGGGATCGCCACCAGCATCGACAGCAGCTGGGCGAGCAGCCCGCCGAACTTGGAGCACCCGGCCACCCAGCCCGTGGCGCGGCCGCGCACCCGCAGCGGGTAGCTCTCGGCGGTATAGGGCAACAGGATCGCCAGCACCCCATTCGACCCGACGATCAGCAAGGCCACCGGCAGGATCGGGCTGATCGTCGGACCGCTGGCGCTCAGCATGCGCAGCACCAGCGTCAGCCCCAGCGCCATGATCCCGATCATGGCGATCAGCGACCACTTGGTGCTCCAGCGGCTGTAGATGAAGGCGCAGAGGAACACGGTCGGCGCGGCGATCAGCGCCGAGAAGGCCAGCAGGCGGCTCAGGGCGCCCATGGAATAGCCCCGGGCGGCCAGGTCGGCGGGCAGCCAGAGCAGCAGGCCGAAATTGACCAGTCCCCAGGTCAGGGCGACGATCGACAGCGACACGGCCTTGCCCAGGAAGGCGGCCTGCGCCAGCGGCGTCGGCGCAAGCTGCCCGACCAGCCTCGCGTCGGCCTCGATGGCGTCCGCGTCGGGTCCTTCGACGATGCGCGAGCCGAACCGGCGCAGCACGGCGTGGGCCTCCTCGACCCGGCCCAGGCTGAGCAGGAACTTGGCCGACTCCGGGATTGCGCCGTTCAGCACGATGAGGATCAGGCCGGTGGGCATGCCCAGGAACCACATGATCCGCCAGCCGAAGGTCGGCTGCAGCAGCGCCGACAGGCCGCTCGCCGCCAGATAGCCGCCGACCGCGCCCAGCCCACCGATCAGCACCAGGCTCCAGCCCCGGTGGCGCGACGGCATGGATTCGGCCAGCAGGGCGTAGGCCACCGGCAGCATGCCCCCGGCGGCGGCGCCCATCAGGAAGCACATCCCGACGTTCCACCACAGGCTCGGCATGGCGCCGCAGATCGAGGTGCCCACGAACATCACCGCCGACAGCAGGATGGAGGCGCGGCGACCGAAGATGTCGGCCAGGACGCCCCAGATGATCGAGCCGCAGGCCGTGCCCGCCAGGGCCGAGAACGGCAGGATGGCGACGGTGGCCCGGGAGACCCCGTATTCGGCGACCATGCCCGGCACCACGAAGCCGAGGCTGGCCGGCTTCATCACGTCGATCACCAGGGCCACCACCAGCAGCGCCATCAGCCGCCAGTGGGCCGAGGTCAGGGGAGCGTCTTCAGGCGGGGTGACGTGCACCGCGGCGGCCTGCGCCCGGGCTTCGAGACTCCGGCGGGGCAGGAGGCCGAAGCCGGCGACGGCGACGCCGGCCACGATCAACCCCATGCCGGCGATCATGGCGGGATCCATGGGCATGCCGGCCAGCCGGAAGCCCGCGTGGCGACCCATCCACACCATCGGCAGATGCGCCAGCACGCCGGCGGTGACCGCCGCGCAGCCGATCCAGAAGGCCCAGGCGCCGCGCCGGTCGGCGAGCACGCCGGCGGCGGTGGCGGTGCGGGTCACACGGTCAATGGCGCTGATCGGCGTCCCTCCGCGGCTTACTCCCCGAGATCGGGGTGAAGCGGATGGCCTGGCCGCCGCCGGCCGCCAGTCGAACGGTCAGGGTGTCGGCGGAGGAGACCTCCCGCTGCTCGATCACGATGTCGCTGGGCGCGGTCTTCCAGTCGGCGCCCGGCCCGTCGCGATAGATCTCGGCGCGGTAGCGCCGGCCGGGATCGAGGAAGCTTAGCCGCACCGTCAGGACGCGGCCGTTTTCGTCGGTGATCGAGCCGAGATACCAGTCCTCGCTGCGGCGATCCTTGCGCACCATGGTCACGTAGTCGCCGACCTCGCCGTTCACCACGCGGGTGTCGGACCAGTCGGTGGGCACGTCCTCGATGAACTTGAAGGGCTTGGGATTGGCCTCGTAGTTCTCGATGCGGTCGGCGGCCATCTGGATGGGGCTGTAGAGCACCACATAGAGGGCCAGCTGCTTGGCCCAGGTGGTCGGCACCCCGTCCGGCGAGCGGGTCTTCATGCCGAACACGCCCGGGGTGAAGTCCATCGGCCCCTCGAGCATGCGGGTGAAGACCAGGTTGGTCTCGTGCTCCGGCGGGTTCCCGGGGTTGCCCCAGGCGTTGTACTCCTGGCCTCGCGAGCCCTCGCGCGCCACCCAGTTCGGATAGGTGCGCCGCAGGCCGGTGTCCTTGACCGGCTCATGGCTGTCGATGGCGATGTGGTGCCGGGCCGCGGCTTCGACCACGCGCTGGTAGTGGCGCACCATGTCCTGGCTTTCGTGCCAGGTGAGGTGCGGCTTGCCGTCCGCGCCGATCACCTGCGCCTGGGCGGCGTCGGAGACGTAGCCCGTCTTGACCTGCTCGATCCCCAGCTTCTCGTAGAGGGTGAAGGCCGCCTCCATCTGGCTTTCGTAGCGGGCGGCGTTGGCCCCGGTCTCGTTGTGGCCGACCAGGCGCACGCCCTTGGACCGGGCGTAGCGGGTCACCTTCTCGATGTCGAAATCCGGGTAGGCCTCGGTGAAGCTGAAGTCCGACCCGTGGCCAAACCACTCGCCATCCCAGCCCTTGTTCCAGCCTTCGACCAGCACGCCCTGGATGTGGTGCGCGGCGGCGAAGTCGATGTAGCGCATGGCCTCGGCCGTGGTGGCGCCGTGCTTGGGGCCCGAGTTCCAGGTCTTGTTGTTCAGGTGCATGTCCCACCAGATGCCGACGAACTTGCCGGGCTTGAACCAGGACACGTCGCCCAGCTTGTTGGGCTCGTTGAGGTTGAGGATGAGGTGCGACTGGTAGAGGCCGCCGGCGGTGTCGGCGATCTGGATGGTCCGCCAGGGCGTGGTGAACGGCGTCGTGCGGGTGGCCTTCGCATCGCCGACGCTGGCCGTCAGGGCGGCCTTGAAGCGCCGGCCCTCCACCCGGGTGAGGTTCATGCCCGAATAGTCGACGAGTTCGGCCTCGTGGATCGCCAGGTGCAGGCCATCGGCATAGCGCACCGTCATTGGGGTCTGCGCCTGGCCGACCTGCTCGATGGGGGTGCGGTTGTAGAGGTATTCTTCGCGGTCCCACTCGAAGGCGGTGTTCCACCAGGCCTCGCCCGGCTGGGCCAGGACGAACTCGGTCAGCTCCTCGCCGACCTTGACGGTGGTCAGCTGCGGCTGCTGCGGGAACTCGTAGCGGAAGCCGACGCCGTCGTCATAGACCCGGAAGACCACGTCGTAGCGGCGCTTCAGGCCGTTGGTCTCGGTGAAGCCCACGCGCAGCTCGTTGAACCGGTTGCGGATCTCGCGCCATTCGCCCCACGGCTGCTGCCAGGTCTCGTCGACCGAGCGCCGGCCGAGCTCGGCGGCGGCCATGTTCCGGTCGAGCTTGGGGGCGTCGACCAGCAGGAAGCCCAGCTTGGAGGGCGCGATCACCGGCTTGCCGAAACGGGCCACCGCGTAGCTGGCGCGGCCGTCGCCGTCGGTGTTCACCTCGACGCTCAGCACATTGTCGGGGGAGGCGATCCTGACCGGGGCGGCGAACGCCGGGCCGCCGACCAGCAGCAGGGCGAGCAACAGCAGTCGGAACAGCATGAGGGAGTCTCCGGGGCGGGAGTGCGTAGCACGTCCGGCGCGCGGCCGGCTGTGAAGGTCAGGCGACATGGGCGGCGCTCGCGGCGTCCTCGAGCGGGCGTCCGGCCCGCAGCGCCGTCGCGGCGCCCAGCAGGGCGGCGTAGGGGTGCAGGATGACCTGGGTGCTGATCGGCTGAACGTAGGCGGCGAAGCGGCCCTTGGCCTCGAAGCGGGCGCGGAACGCGCTGCGGCGCAGCCACGGCAGCAGGCGAGGGGCGATGCCGCCGCCAAGGTAGACGCCGCCGCGGGCGCCATAGGTCAGGGCGAGATCGCCGGCCGCCGAGCCGTAGATGGCGCAGAACCGATCGAGCGTCTCGACGCAAAGGGCGTTGTCTCCCTGGGTCGCCAAGGTCACGATCTCCTCCGGCTCGAGCGGCGGCGTCTCGCGCCCGGTGATGCGCCCCAGCGCGCCATACAGGTTGACGAGGCCGGGTCCGGAAAGAATCCGCTCCAGCGACACGCGTCCGAAGCGGCCGGCGAGGTGGCGCAGGATCTCGATCTCGAGCTCGCCGGTCGGGGCGAAGGCGATGTGCCCGCCCTCGGTGGCGGCGATGGTCTCAGAGGCGCCGTCGTGCAGCGCGGCGGCGACGCCCAGGCCGGTGCCGGCCCCCAGGATGGCCGCCGTCTGTCCCGCCACCGGGGTCGCCGGGCCGATCTGGCCCAGGTCGTCGCCGCGCAGATGGCGCACCGACAGGGCCAGCGCCGCGTAGTCGTTGATCAGCTGCGCGGAGGCGAAGCCGGCCTGCATCAGGCCGCTCACCGACATCCGCCACGCGCCGTTGGTGAGCTCCGCCGCGCCGTTGGTCACGGGCCCCGCGACCGCCACGATCGCGCCGCGCGGGCGGGGACCGTAGGCTTTTGCGCGGCGCAGATAGTGCTCGATCGCCGCCTCCAGGGTGGCGAAGTCGGCGCAGAGGAAGGCTTCAGCGCCGACCAGGCGCGGCGCGGCGCCCGAGAGGTCGACCAGGGCGAAGCGCACATTGGTGCCGCCGACGTCGCCCACCAGGCCAAGTTCGAGCTCCGATGAAGAACTCATGGCGCGAGCACGACCGGAGCGTCCCCGAGGGGCCGGCGCGAATGGCTGAACTCGCCGTACAGCGCGATCAGAATGTAGCAGGCCACCGGCACGAACAGCGCCAGGCTGAGGCCCATGCGGTCGGCCACCAGCCCGGTCAGCGGCGGGATGACGCCGCCGCCGACGATCGCCATGCAGAGCAGGCTCGACGCCTGGCCGGTGTTCTTCCCCTGGTCCTCGATCGCCAGGGTGAAGATGGTCGGGAACATGATCGAATTGACGAGGCCCACCGCGATGAGCGCGTAGGCCGACTCCCAGCCGCTGGTCAGGATGGAGGTGGTGACCAGGGCCACCGCGCCCAGCCCGCAGACGCCCAGCAGGCGCCCGGCGGGGACCTTGGCGAACAGCAGGGCCGAGCCCACGAGGCGGCCGACCATGGCGCCCAGCCAATAGAAGGCCACCATCTTGCCCGCGTCGGCGGGGGAGTGGATGCAGGGGTAGATCAGCCGGAGCTGGTCAAACGGCACCGCTCGACAGACCGCGCTCGCCGTCACGCTCAGGATCTTCGGCTGGGTGAGGTAGTTCACCATCAGACTGCCGATCGTCACCTCGGCGCCGACGTAGAGGAATATGCCGAGCACGCCCAGGGCCAGGCGCGGGCGCCGAAGGAGCGTGAAGCTCTTCAGGCCGATCTCGCTGCTGGCCGCGGTGGGCACGTCGGGGCTTTTGCGGAAGGCCCAGAAGACCAGGGCCAGGATCGCCAGGCCCGCGGCGATGCCGAGAAACGGCGCCTGGACGGCGTGGGCTTCGGTGACCCGGTAGGCGGCAAGCGCGGCCGGCGAGTTGGTGTGCGGATCGGGCGGCGTGACCCCGCTCTTCAGGATGAAGGCCGCGCCGACGAACGGGCCGATGAAGGTGCCCAACGAATTGAGGGCCTGCGCCAGGTTGAGCCGGAAGTGCGACTTGCCGGGCGAGCCGAGGATGGCGATCAGCGGGTTGGCGGCGACCTGCAGGGTGGTGATGCCCGCGGCCATGATGAACAGCGCCGCCAGGAACCCCCAGTAGACGCCAGCCGATGCGGCCGGTGAGAACAGCAGGCAGCCGATCGCCATGATCACCAGGCCGGCCACGATGGATTTCAGGTAGCCGATCCGGGCCAGCAGGACGCCAGCCGGCAGCGAGACCAGGAAATAGGCGATGAAGAACGCCGAGGCGATCAGCGTCGACTGGGCGTAGTTGAGCTCGAACACCCCCTTCAGCTTGGGGATCAGCGAATCGATCATCACCGTGGCGAATCCCCAGGCGAAGAACAGGGTCACCACGAAGGGCAGCAGCCAGGCTGTGCTGCGCGCGGATTGGCGAACGGCGTCGGTCGCGCGGGCGCCGGAGGCGCTGATCGGAGCTGCGGGCGGGGGCATAGGTTTCCTCGTCTCGCCCGCCGCTCGTGCTCGTGTGGCGCGGGTTGGCCAGGACACTAGGTCGGGTCAGACAGCGCTGTCAATTTGCCGCGGGCCCAGCAGAGTCGATGGTGCGCCGCATTTTCAAGCGTTGGGACGGTGGATTCTCGGCCTTAGTGGCGCTCACGCCCTCAGAAGCGGGCGGGCTGCTCCGAAGCGCGGGGCGGCCGGGCGCGACCGCGAAGTGTCGAAAATGTCACGCCCTCAGGCGCTTGACGAAAAAAAATTGCGTGGGGCCTAGCTTCACCATTAAAGGCGTCGTTAGAGTGTCATCGACGAAACCGTTGGGTAACGTCGGGTGGAGCGGCACGGTTGTGCCGCTTTATTTGAAACAGGAATGACAGCGCTGTCGTAACAAATGACGGCGGCGCCGGATGTAGGCATGGGAAGGCGCGGGGCCTCAGAAGCCCCGACCTTTGGGAGGACGACAGGATGAGTACGCCCAACGATAGGGTAGTCTTTCGGCGCGCGTTGACGCAGAGCGCGTCGGCCATAGCGCTCGGCGCCGCGGCGCTGGCGCTGACCCCGGTCGCCGCGTGGGCGCAAGCCGCCAACCCGCCCTCCGCCGGCGCCACGGGCACGGTCCAGGAGCTCGTGGTCACCGGCGTCCGGCAAGCCCTGGCGACGTCGCAAGAGATCAAGCGCAACGCCGACACCATCGTGGATTCGATCACGGCGACCGACATCGGGGCCTTCCCGGACAAGTCCGTCGCCGAGGCCCTGCAGCGCGTTCCCGGCATCACCGTGAACCGCTTCGCCGCCAGCGACGACACCTCGCACTTCTCGGCGGAGCCGTCCGGCGTGCTGGTGCGCGGCCTGCCGCAGGTCCTGACCCAATTCAACGGCCGCGACACCTTCAGCGCCAACTCCTCGCGGGGCCTGGGCTGGGGCGACGTGTCGCCGGAGCTGATGGCTGGGGTCGACGTCTACAAGAACCAGACGGCCGACCTGATCGAAGGCGGCATCGCCGGCACCGTGAACCTGCGCACCCGGGTGCCGTTCGATCAGACCGGACGGATCCTGGCGCTCAGCATCAACGGCAACTACGGCGACCTGTCCAAGAAGTGGACGCCGGACGTCTCGGGCCTGGTCGCCGACCGCTGGCAGACCTCGATCGGCGAGTTCGGCTTGCTGGCCAACCTCGCCTATTCGGACGTCCAGACGCGCTCCCAAGGTGTCCAATACGGCCAGATGGGCGTCTTCAAGGACCTCTACGGTCCGGGCCTGAAGTACATCCCCGCCAGCATCGCCAATCGCGACGTCGACTACGAGCGGGTCCGCAAGGGCGCGTCCCTGGCCGGCCAGTGGCAGGACAACGACCACCACTTCCTGCTGACCGCCCAGTACAACCGCTCTGAGTTCGAGGACACCTGGAAGGAGCGCGGCGTCGTCAGCTACATCAGCGACCCGTTCGGCAATCCGGTCGACACAGTCTATTCGAACGCGTTCAAGCCCGAGCAGGCCCCGGTGCCGGCTCCCGGAAGCTCGTTCACCTTCGACGACGCCGGGAATTTCCGCAGCGGCGTGCTGACCACGCTGCAGTGCTGCACGGGTCCCAACGCGACCGGCAACAGTTGGTGGGGCGTCCCGCCCGGCAACGACACGAACCAGGGCGACGCGGGCAATATCGCGCTCAACTCGAACGGTCGGAACATGCTGAACCCCTGCTATTCCTGGCAGGGCACGGCCTGCGCCTTCCCGGGCCGCGGCAACGACCTGAACGCGGTCAGCCGGTACAACAACACCAAGGACATGACCGAGGACGCCTCGATCAACCTGAAGTGGGACCCCAACGACCAGTGGAAGTTCAACTTCGACGTCCAGCGGGTGCATTCAACGGTTCAGAACTACGACGTCGAGGTCGGGCAATATTCGTTCGCCAACCTCCAGCTCGACGCCACCGGCGGTCAGCCGGTGATGACCCTGCTGCCGCCCTCGAACATCAACCAGTCGCCCGGCGGTTTGGCCAACCCCGACAACTACCGATACAACCACGTCATGGACCACATGGAGAGCGACAGCGGGACTGAGACCGCGGTTCGCCTCGATGGCCAGTACCGCTTCCAGTCCGAGTGGCTCGACGCGCTCCGGTTCGGCGTCCGCTATGCGGACCGCGACCAGCGGGTGCGGTACAGCGCCTTCAACTGGGGCAACATCGCCAACGACTGGAACCTGAACAACAACCAGTACGTGTTCTGGAACATCGACAAGACCACGCCCAACGGAACCTTCAAGGGCTATCCGAAGGGCCTCTACGACGTGGTTCCGTTCGGCAACAGCTTCTTCGGCGGCCCGACCCAGAGCCTGGTGTTCTTCAACATGGACGCGCTGGCGGCGCACAAGGCCGACCTGCTGAGCTACGCCAACCTCGGCGTGGGCCAGGACCAATGGTCGCCCATCTGCCAGCGGACCGGGCTGACCGACGGCTGCTTCCGGGACTCCGAACTCGACCACGTCAACGAGAAGGCCAAGGCGGCCTTCGTCGAACTGAAGTTCGGCGGCCGCGACAGCCGGATCGGCGGGTTCCGGGTCTCCGGCAACATCGGCGTGCGCTATGTCCAGACCGACGACACCAGCAGCGGCTCGGTCGTCGCCCCGCGGCCGTTTTCGGCCACGACCTTGGACTGCCATACGCTGACCCCGCCGCCGGCGGGGGCGCCCCCCCTGGCCATACCCAAGTCGATCGGCTGCTACCTGGCCGCGGAGGTTCCGTTCAACAGCGGGGCCGGCACCTCCTCAACGGTCAAGACGCCGCATAAGAACTGGCTGCCGAGCTTCAACCTGACGGTTGACCTGACGGATGACTGGCTGCTGCGCTTCGCGGCGTCCCGGTCCATGTCCCGGCCGGACATCGGGCTGCTCAAGAACTACACGAGCATCCAGGCGGTCCTGCCGGGCAGCCAGGCCATCAGCGATCCGCGCTGGATCAAGGACGCCGCCGGCAATCCCATCGCGGTGGTCCCGACCTACACGGCCAACGCCTACAATCCGAGCCTCGCGCCGACCACGGCGGACGGCTTCGACCTATCGCTGGAGCACTACTTCGGAAAGGTCGGGTCCTTCAGCGTCGATGTCTTCTACAAGAAGTTCTACAACTACATTCAGTACGGCACCTTCGATCGCCAGGTGACGGTCGGCGGGGTGACCCGCACGGTTTCGGTCACCGGACCGCAGAACGGGCAGGGCGCCAGCCTGCAAGGCTTCGAAGTCGCCTATCAGCGGTTCTTCGACTTCCTGCCCGGACCCTGGGACGGCCTGGGCATGCAGGCGAACTACACCTTCGTCGACAACAGGGGCATCTCGAACTCGAACCTGAAGGTGGCCTCCGGCGGGGAGTCCGCGCAGACCGCCCAGGGGGGCACCAGCAACACCTCCTTGCCGGTCAATTCGCTCGAGGGGCTGTCGCGGCACGCCTTCAACATCGTCGGCATGTACGAGAAGGGCCCCTGGGCCCTGCGGGCCGCCTACAACTGGCGCTCGAAGTGGCTGGTGACGTCGGTCGACTGCTGCATCTACCTGCCGATGTGGGAGGACGCCGCCGGCTTCCTCGACGGCTCGGTGCGCTACCGCGTGAACGACAATGTCGAGCTCAGCGTGCAGGGCAGCAACCTGCTCAACACCAAGACCGTCATACTGCAGCAGGTGAACGCGGCCGGCCTGCTGAAGCCGGGAAGCTGGTTCCAGAACGACCGGCGGATCGTGTTCGGACTGCGGCTCAAGTACTGAGGCTGCGAGCCGCGCCGCCTTCGACGGCGGCGCGGCCGGCCGAAAACGCCGCACTGGAGCGCGTCGAACACGCGGCATAGGGTTGTCGCAGACTTGGGTCGACGCGCTCGCAGGGGCCGCTCGGCGCGTCGGAGCGGGGCCGGATGGCGAAGCCTATTGATGTTGTCGTCGTCGGCGGGGGCACCGCCGGCTGGATGTCGGCGGCGGCCCTGGTCGGCGTCCTGAAGCCTGATATCTGCCGCGTCCGGCTGATCGAATCCGAAGAGATCGGCATCGTCGGCGTGGGCGAGGCCACCCTGCCGCAGATCCGGGACTTCAACGACGCCATCGGGGTGAGCGAACCCGAGATGATGGCGGCTTCGAACGCCACCTTCAAACTGGGGATCGAGTTCCGCGACTGGGGCTTCAAGGGCTCGTCGTACGTGCATCCGTTCGGCAAGCACGGAGAGCCCTGGGCCGGCGTCGCCTTCCATCAGCACTGGGCCCGCGCCCTGCAGGGCGGCCGGCCCTACGAGATCCAGGATTTCTCCTACCCGATCGTCGCCTGCCGGCAGAACCGGTTCGAATTCCCGGCGCGCGATCCCGATGCGATCGAGTCCACCTACAGCTACGCCTATCATTTCGACGCCCACCTCTACGCCAAGTACCTTCGCGGCTTCGCCGAGGCGCGCGGCGCACAGCGCATCGAGGGCAAGGTGGTCGACGTGGCGCTGCATCCCGAGCGCGGCGAGGTGCTGTCGGTCACGATGCAGTCGGGAGAGGTGATCGAGGGCGACCTATTCCTCGACTGTTCGGGATTCCGCGCGCTGTTGATCGGCCAGGCCCTGGGCGGCGGCTTCGAGGAATGGACGAAATGGCTGCCCTGCGACCGGGCGCTGGCCGTGCCCTGCGCGCGATCGGACGACTTCAGCCCCTATACGCGCTCCACCGCCCGGGAGGCCGGATGGCAATGGCGGATCCCGCTGCAGCACCGCACGGGCAACGGCTATGTCTACGCCAGCAGCTTCATCAGCGACGAGGCCGCGGCCGTCACCCTGATGAGCCATCTGGACGGCGAGGCGCTGGCTGATCCCAGGCCGCTGCGCTTCACCGCCGGCCGGCGGACCGCGTCCTGGCTGAAGAACTGCGTCGCGGTGGGCCTGGCCAGCGGCTTCCTGGAGCCGCTGGAGTCCACCAGCATCTACCTGATCCAGGTGGCGATCATGAACCTGCTGCGGCTGTTCCCGCGCACGCCGGTCGATCCGGTTCTGGCCGATGAATTCAACCGCCTGATGGACATCGAGTACGAGCGGGTCCGCGATTTCCTGATCCTGCACTACCACGCCAACACCCGCGACGATTCCGACCTGTGGCGGCACTGCCGCGAGATGGAGCCGCCCGACAGCCTGCGGGAGAAGATGGCGCTGTTCACCCATCGGGGTCAGATCGAGGCCTACAAGGACGGGCTGTTCGCGCCCCCCAGCTGGCTCGCGGTCTACGTGGGGCAGGGCCTGGTCCCGCGCGGCTATGAACGGCTGGCGGACAACCTTCCCTTTGACGAGATGATCCGGAGCATGGACGCCCTGCGCTCGCGCATCGCCGGGCGCGTCGCGGCCATGCCGGACCATGCCCAGTTCGTGCGGGACTACTGCCCGGCCGCCGACGCCGTCCGGCCGTCGGCGGTGCTCAGCGGCGCGGGGGCCTAGCGCGGCCGGTCCGCGGCCGGGCAGGCGGTGTCGTCCCAGCCCTCGTCGCCGGATCCCCGCACGATCGCGAAGCCCGAGCGGCAATCGCGGACCCCGCCCAGGCCGAGGTTTCGCGCGGTGACGTGCGCGAAGCTCGCGCCTCCGGGCCCATCCAGCTGCAGCCCATAGGTTCCGGCGCCGTCGATCCGGATCCGGTCGAACGCCACCCCGCTGACGGCCTTCCCGGTGAATTGGACCGCCTCATAGGCACTGTCGATGAGATCGACGTCCTCGATGCGGATGTCGGCCCCGGCGATCGGCCGGTCCAGGGCGTACAGCCACAGCGCCCCGACCCCGCGGCGCCAGTTCACGTCCAGCACGCCGGCGCGCACCGCGGTGTCGCGGCTGAGCTCGATCCGGCCCTGGAACGGCGTGGCGTTGAACCGCGCGCCCAGGTGGAAGCCGCCGCCCTCCGTCACGGTGTCGGCGACCAGGTTGTCGATGATGCGGATGTCGCGGCCGCCGTAGGCCGCGATGCCGTTGGCCAGGATGGGCGCGATGACGGTGTTGCGCCGGAAGGTGATGCGCTCATCGGCGATCCGGTGCGACCAGACCGCCAGGCCATCGTCGCCGGAGTTGCGCACGAAGCTGTCCTGGACCACGGCGTCGGTCACCCCGCGATGGAAGTTCACCCCGTCGGCCGCCTGGTCGAGAATCCGCAGGCCGGTCACCGTGATCCTCGCCATCGGCCCGTCGAACCACACGCCGCCCTTGGTGTGCTGGATCCAGAGGTTGGAGAGCGTCGAGTCGCTCATGGCGCCGCCCACGCCGGCCAGCCGCGCGTGGTCGTTGCGCGCCCCGACCTCGCCGAGGATGGCGAAGTCGCGCAGCACGACGTTTCGGCTTCCCCCTCGCGTCCTGCGGCCGAACACCCCGACGCCGTCTCCGGCCAGGACGGAGTACCAGGGGCCGGCGCCGGCCAGGGTCACACGATCGACCACGATGTGCCGCTCGACCCGGTAACGCCCCGGGTCGATCCACACCGGCCGGCCCGAAGCGCGGCCCGC
>JAQGIX010000195.1 GCA_028290925.1 Phenylobacterium sp.
CAGGGCGGCGAGCGCGGTCTTCATTGCAGCGACCTACGAGCGGCGGCGGCCTCGGCCGCCGTCAGCGGCAGGAAGCCCTCGGCGTCGGCGGCGATGGCGGCTTGGCCTGCGGGGCTGAGGGCGTAGCGCAGGAAGGCGTTGAGCGGGGCCGGCAGGGGCTGGCCGGGGGCGCGATCGACCAGGATGTAGATCCGCCGGCTAAGCGGATAGCGGCCGTCGGCGACGGTCTGCGGTGAGCCGGCGACGTAGGGATCGTGGTCGCTCTCGGCGATGGGCACGGCCCGGGCGCCCCGCGCGGCGTATCCGAATCCCGAATAACCGAGGCCGCCCGGATCCTCGGCGACCTTGCGGACGATGGTCGCCAGGGCTTGTTCGCCGGGACGATCAACCTGTTCGGCGACGTCGGCGCGGAACGGGGCGCCCAGCAGCACGCGGCGCTGCACGAAGTTCACCACCCCGGGCGGATCGCCCGAGGCGCGGTGGGCGAGCATGCCGTAGAGCCGGACCGGACGGCCCGCCCACGTGCCGGCGAGTCCCAGCTCGCCCCAGGTCAGAGCCGGTTTCGGCGCGCCGCGTCGCGGGGCCGCCGAGAAGGCGGCGTCGAGCTGGGCCAGGGTCAGGCCGGCGATGGGATTGGCGGCGTTCACGTAGACGGCGATGGCGTGGGTGCCGCCGCGGGTGGCGAAGCTGCCGCCGGCCACTGGCACGAGCAGGGGCGGATGGCCGAAGCGGGCCCGGAACGCCGCCTCTTCACTGGGGAAGGGCTCGCGCACGAAGGTGACGCAATCGGCCTGGCCGGCGATGAGCGCGCGGAAGCCGTCGGCGGCGAGCCTGGCCTGCGGATCAATGCCGACGGTGACCGCCGGATGCCGGGCGTGGAAGGCTTCGCCCCAGCGCTGCATCAGGGGCGCCATGGTGTCGCCGCCGGCGCAGGCGATGCGCCCGGACAGCCGATCGCGGCCGACCGCCGGGCCGGCCGCGAGGCTGAGGGTGAGCGCCAGGGCGACGAGCCGCCGCATGGCCTAGCCGAGCTTGGCCAGTTCCTCGCGCACCACGTGGTTCTGCAGTGGGATGTAGACGCCTTCCTTGGCGACCACGTCCTGGCCCTGCTTGGAGAGCACCGCCTTCAGGAACTCCTTCACCTTCGGCTCCAGCGCCTTGCCGGGCGGCCGGTTGACGTAGATGTAGACGTAGCGGGCGAGCGGATAACGGTGGCTGTAGACGTTCTCGACGGTCGGCAGGTAGTAGGGCCCGCCATCCTTCTCGGAGAGCGGCACGACGCGGACGTCCGGCGTCACATTGGCCATCAGCGCGTAGGTCAGGCCGCCCGGGTGCTTGGCCATGTCCTCGGCCGCCACGTTGAAGGCGTGGGTGAAGCCGCGGCCCTTGGTGAACTGGATGTCGGTGCGGTAGTCGCCGCCCAGCATCACGCGGTCGCGGAAATAGGCTTCGATGCCGTTGGGGGCCTTCAGGCCGTAGAGGTGGATCGGTCGGTTGGCCCACTCGCCGGTCAGGCCGACGTCGCCCCAGGTCCGGATCAGCTTATGGCCGCCCTTGGCCGTGGTCGAATAGATCGCGTCCAGCTGGGGCAGGCTCAGACCCTGGATGGGGTTGGCCTTGTCGACGATGATGATGCTGGCGGCGGTCTTGCCGAGCGAGCCGGCGCTGCCGGTCGCGACCTTCACGGCGAAGGGCTTGTAGCCGAACTTGTCGACGAAGGCCTTCTCCTCGGCGGGCAGCATCTCGCGGCCGACCGGCGCGAGGTGGCCGCGACCGTCGATCAGGCCTGGGGCGCCGGCGCCGGAGGCGCGGGCCTCGATGGTGACGCTGAGCCGCGGATAGGCCTTGCGCATCAGCTTGGCCCAACCGAGCGTGATCTCGTCCATGACGTCGGCGCCGACGATGTTGAGCTCTTCCTCGGGCTCCACGGTGACCGGGCCCGGGACCCAGACCGGCAGGTTCGGATCGACCTTCAGATGATGCTCGATGGCGGCGTACTTCAGCGCCCACGCCGGAGCGGAGGTGAAGGCCGAGGCCGCCAGCGCGCCCGCGCCGCCGGCCAGCGCCATGCGGCGCGAAAGGATTGGTCCTGGTTGTTTCATGTCCCACACGTTTTTTTGGTTCGGACCGATCAGGTCCGGGTCGGATCAGTCCCCCGAGGGCTGAAGCCAAGCTGAAGCGCGACTGAATTGACGTTCAGGATGGCGGCCGCCCTCAAGGGGCCAGCATCGCCCGCGCCGTCGTGGTCTGGAAGCCCCGCAGGGGAATGAACACGCCCTCCTGCAGCACCAGGGCCTGGCCCTGGCGGCTCAGCACGAACTTCAGGAACTCCTCGACGGCCGGCGGCAGCGGCTTGCCGGGCGCCTTGTTCACATTGAAGTAGATCAGCCGGCTAAGCGGGTAGGACGCCGTGGCGACCGCCGCGTAGCTCGGCGGATAGAACGGCCCCTCCGCGGACGTCCCCACGGCCAGGGTCTTCACCGGCGCATCGACATAGGCCATGCCCGTGTAGCCCAGGGCGTAGCGGTCCTTGGCGACCGAGCCCGCGATGGGGAACACCACCTCGGCCCAGTTCAGGTCCGTGCGCCACTCGCCGCGCTGGCCGGGCAGGCTAAGCACCCGCTGGCGGATGAACTCCTCGAAGCCGTTCCACGGCTTGATCGCATAGACGCGGATCGGCTTGTCGGCCCACTCGCCGGTGAGGCCGAGCTGGCCCCAGGTGGTGATCGCCGGGGCGCCACGGACCCGCGTGGTCGATAGGATGGCGTCGAGCTGGCCGTAGCTGATCTTGTCGAGGGGATTGTCGCGGTTGACCACGAAGCCCACCGCGTCGAGGAAGCCGTAGTGGCGATAGGAGCCGCCGGACACCGGAACGCTCAAGGGGTCGTAGCCGAACTTGGCGTGGAACTCCTTGACGTCGTCGGGCCGCAGCTCGCGCGAGACAAACACGAAATCGAGGTTCTGCTTCACCAGCTCCTTGGCGCCGAGGCTGCCGGCGTAGGGCGCGACGGTGTCGATCTTCACCCCGGGATAGCGCTGCTCGAAGGCGGCGACCCACAGCTTCACCTGGCCCGGCAGCACGTCGGAGACGGCGGCCTTGTAGTGGCCCTTTAGCGCGGCCTTCGGCCTGGCGACGTAGTCGGGCAGGGCGGGGTCGAGGGTCGGCTGCAGCACCTCGCGGGTCGGCAGGACGCGGCCCTGCGTCATCCCGAGCTTCTTCTCGGCCTCGCTTTGCGGCTTGGCCGTGTCGGGGGTCGGCAGCGGCAGGTCGAAGAGCGGCCGCGCGGGCTCGGCGCCGAGCGGTGCGGCGAGCGCCGGGACGGCCGCGACGAGGCTGAGGAGCAGGCAGGCTGCAACGGCGATCGGCTTCATGGCTGGCGCCTCCCGCGCCGCGGCGCGCCGGTTTCCGGCGGCCGTCCTTCGAGCGCCGCGGGGTTTCGCGCGCGGGCTTTGCGCCCAGATGGACAGGCTCGGGCTGAAGCGGACCTTAACCGCGCCTGAAAATCGGTTCAGCCGCCCGTCGTGGTTGCGCCTGAATAGCTGTTTAGGAAGCTGTCAGGGTCCTTTCAGCTTGTCCCCTGAGCTTGGCCCCGCCGATGCGGCGTCCGAGCGGCCAGGTCCTGTCGCGCGTGACGCAAGCTTTCGGCCAAAGAGAACAGGACCAGGGAGATCCTCCGATCATGCGCGCCGCGCTTTTCCTCGCCGCCGCCGCCCTCGCGGCCGGCGCCGCAGCCCACGGCGCGGAGCCCCCCAAGGACGCGCCCACGACGATTCCGGCCAACACCTATGGACAGCATCTGATCGCAGGCGCCCTGGCGGCGAACCCGCAGGTGCTGGTCATGGCCCTGCACGTCACCCCGCCGGGCTCCAAGACCAACGTCATCGTGGCCTCCAACATCGGCCGGTTGGGCAAGCCCGCCGACGAGGACGACCTGCGGGTCATCACCAGCGGCCAGCCGAACCTGGAGGTCAACAAGGCCGGCGACCGGTTCGAGGTCGAGGAGGTGCTGAAGGACGTCGGCGGCGAGACCATCGGCGCGCTCGGGGTGGTGTTCGCCTACAAGGCCGGCGACGACAAGCAGGCCCGCCGCGCCCAAGCCGACGCCATCCGCGACAAGCTCGCCCGGCGCATCGCCCATGCCGGCAACCTGCTCGACCGCTGGCCCTACGATCCCCACTATTCGGATCGGATCTATGCGCAGGCGCTGGTGGACCAGACGCTGTCCGCCCATCCCGAGATCCTGATCCTGGCGGTGCACGCCACCCCGCCCGGCTCGAAGACCAACGTCATCATGGCCTCCAACATCGGCCGGATCGGCAAGAAGGCCGACGAGGACGACCTGCGGGTGATCGAAAAGGGCGAGACCAACAAGGAAGTCAACGAGACCGGCAAGCGGTTCGAGGCCGAGCTGCCGCTCAACAACGCCAAGGGCAAGCGCATCGGCGCGCTGGGCGTGGTGTTCGCCTATCGGCCCGGCGAGGACAAGGAAGCCCTGGTGGCCCGCGCGGTGAAGATCCGCGACGAGATGGCCGCCAAGATCGCCTCGCCCGCCACCTTGGTCCGCAAGCCTCTCTAAGCCCACGCCCACCCGAAAATGGAAGCCGCCCGCATGCGTTTCGCCCTGTTCGCCTCCAGCGCCCTGTTCGCCTTCGCCGCGGCCGCTCCCGGCCTCGCCGGGGCGCAGCCCGCCGCGCCGGTCCACGTGGCCGGCCACACCGACCTGCCCGGCTACGCCGGCGACTTCGACCACTTCGCCGTGGACCGGAAGGACAACCGGCTGTTCCTGGCCGGCGAGGAGGGCGGGGCGCTGGAGGTCTTCGATCTGAAGACCGGCGCGCTCCTGAAATCCGTGCCGGGGTTCGATGCGCCGCACAGCCTGGTCTACCTGCCCGTCACCCACGAGCTGGCGGTGTTCGCCGACCACGGCAGCCGCGTGCTCGACGCCCGCACTCTCGCCAAGAAGCGGGACCTCAAGCTGCCGATCGGCGCGGACTCCCTGGACTACGACCCGGTGCGCCGGCGGGCCTATGTGGTCACCGGCGGCAAGGACGTGAAGATGAAGACCTCCACCCTGGTGGAGATCGACCCCTACACCGGCAAGACCTACGGCCAGACCGAGTTCGACGGCGACCATACCGAGGCGCTGGCCGTCGAGCGGACCGGGAGCCGGATCTTCATCAACCAGACCGACAAGAACCTGCTCGACGTGGTCGACAAGAAGACCCACGCCATCATCGCCAAATGGCCGATCAAGGAAGCGCTGCAGAACGCGCCCGTCGCCTATGACGAGAAGACCCATCGGCTGTTCGTGGTCACCCGCGCGCCCGGCAAGCTGATCGTGGTCAACGCGGACACCGGCGCCACGGTGCAGGCCTTCGACGCCCCGGCGCGCGTGGACCAGGTGCTCTGGGATGCGCAGGACCGGCGGATCTTCGTCTGCGGCGGCGACGGCCACCTGGCGGTCTTCGAGCAGGACGACGCCGATCACTACCGCGCCCTGCCGCCGGTCGCGACGCCGCCGGCCTCGAAGACCGGGATCTATGTGCCGGAGCTGCACCGGCTCTACCTGGCCGCCTCCCCGGGGGAGACGAAGAGCATGGGCCAGCTGGTCTGGCTCGACGTCGCCCCTCGCAAGTAGCCCGAGGGGCGCGCGGCGATGATCCGGCCGGCCAGCATCCTCGCGGCCTTGGTGGCGGCGCTCGTCGGACTGGCGGCCAAGGCTGCGCCGCCCGAGCCTGCGGAGTTGTCGCTGGTGGTGGCGATCAGCACCGCGCCGGCCAACCGCCCCGCGCTGCGCGAGGACCTGGCCTCGGAGCAGGCCAGGCGGCTGCACGCCTGGCGCGCCCAGGGCGTGGTGAAGAGCTACCGCCTGCTGTTCAACCGCTACGCCGACGCCGGGTCCTGGGACGCGATGGAGATCCTGACCTTCGCGGACGCCGCCGCCCAGGCGCGTTGGAACGCCGTCGAACGCGCCGCCCCGGCCGGCCTGGATCCGCGCGCCCTGGCCTTGACGACCTCCATCAGCAGCACGCCCTCCGAGCTCGTGCGGCGCGGGGCCGCCACCACGGGGCCGGCCGGCGGCGGTCCGTTCCTGGTGATCCCCTATGACGCCCTGGTCCCGGTTGCGGAGTACCTGAAGTACGTCGACGGCTACACCGTCCCGCAGATGCGGGGCTGGATCGAGGAGGGGGTGCTGGCGGGCTACGGCCTGCACGTGGCGCGCTACTACGCGGGCCGGCCCTGGACGGCGCTGCTGGTCCTCGACTACCGCGACGAGGGCGCCCTCGCACGGCGCGACGAGGTGGTGGCCAAGGTCCGCGGCCGGCTGGCGGCCGATCCGGTCTGGAAGACGATCAGCGACAACAAGAAGGCGATGCGGGCCGAGAAGCAGCTTGCCGTCGCCGACCAACTGGCCGGAGAGGGCGCCGGCCCATGAGCCGCCGCGAGGCCGCGACCCGCCCCAGCGCGAGCCGGCCCCGGCGGCCGTTCTCGTGGCGGCGCGCCTTGCTGCCGATCCACCGCTGGATCGCGCTCACCCTCGGGATCGTGGTGCTCGCCTCGGCCATCACCGGCGCCGGCATGGCGTTCCGCAAGCAGCTCGATCCGCTGGTCTATCCGCGGATGCTGCAGGCGCCGGCCTGCGCGGCGCGCCTGCCGCTCGACCAGTTCGTGAGCCGCGCCCGGGCGCTGCATCCGACGGGCAAGCTCGACTACATCCGCCTGCTCGGCCGGCCGGACGCGCCGGTCATCCTGCGGTTCGCGGACAAGGACACCTATTACTTCGATCCGTGCAGCGGGGCGGTGCTCGGCGAGCAGAACCGCTACGCGGGTTTCTTCGGCCGGATCGAGCAGCTGCACCGCTTCGTCTATGTGAAGAACGGTGGCTGGCTGGTGGGCGCGGGCGCGCTGGCCGCCGCGCTCGGCCTGGTGATCGGTGGGCTGGTGGTCTGGTGGCCGCGGGCGCCGCGCCGCCTGGCCGACGGCCTCAGGCTCAACACCAACCTCAGGGGTCGCGCCTTCGAGCTCGACCTGCACCGGACGCTGGGCGCCTACGCGGCGACCCTGCTGCTGGTCAGCTCGCTGACCGCCCTGCCGCAGGCGTTCGATTTCGTGAAGAACGGTCTCAACACCCTCACCGGCACGCCGGCCGAGACCACGCCGCAGTCGGCGCCGCCGGCGACGACCGGCCATAAGGCCGCCAAGATTTCCATGGAGCAGGCTTGGCGCATGGTCCAGGCCCTGTCGCCGCATCCGCGGGAGGCGCTGCTGCACCTGCCGTTGAAGGCCAGGAGCCCGATCGAGATCTTCACCATCGCCGCCGACGCCCCGCACGCCAACGCGCGGACCTACCTCTACCTCGACGCCTATTCCGGCCGCGTCCTGCGCTTCACGCCCTATGGGCGGATGGGGCTGGGCGGGAAGATCTATTTCTGGACCCTGTCGATCCACACCGGCGAGGTCGGCGGAATCGTCGGCCAGGTCCTGCTGTTCCTGGGCGCGCTGTCGGTCCCGGTGCTGGCCTATACCGGCGTCTCCAGCTACCTGCGGCGGCGCTTCGCGAGACGGAAGCCCGCGCCGTCGATCGCGGCGGACGGGGCGCCGCCCCGCCAGCCGACCGGACGCCGGGTCCGCGTCGCCCGGATCACCACCGAGGCGCCGGGGGTCAAGAGCTTCGAGCTGGTCAGCGCCGACGGCCGGCCGCTCACGCCCGCGACGCCGGGGGCGCACATCGACGTCCATCCCCTGCCGGGCCTGGTGCGGCAATATTCGTTGTGCAGTGGTCCGCAGGACCAGGATCGCTACCTGATCGCGGTGCGGCGGGATTCCGCCTCGCGGGGCGGGTCGCGGGCGATGCACGATAAGGTCCGGCAAGGCGACCTGCTGAGCATCAGCGAGCCGCGCAACCACTTCGCGCTGCATTACGCGGCCGCCAGCCATCTGCTGCTGGCCCGCGGCATCGGAATCACGCCGATCCTGGCCATGGCCCGCGCCCTGGCCGCGGCGGGCGCCGAGTTCCGGCTCGAATACTTCACCCGCTCTGCGGAGCACACACCGTTCCATGACCTGCTGAGCGGGCCCGAATATGCCGGCCGCGTGCGGTTCCACCACGGGTTGGAGGTGGAGGCCCAGGCCGAGCTGATCGAGGGCCTGCTGTCGGCGCGGCCGGACGGAGCCCACGTCTACGTCTGCGGCGCCCGCCCGTTCATGGACATGGTCGAGGCGGCGGCGCGGGCCTGGCCGGCCGAGGCGCTGCACCGGGAATATTTCACTGCCGATCCCTGCGCGTGGGCCGGCGAGCGGCATGGCTTCGAGGTCAAGCTGGCGCGCAGCGGGACCACCATCCACGTGCCGCCCGAGCTCAGCATCGCCTCGGCGCTGGCCGGCGCCGGGATCCACGTGGAGACCTCCTGCGAGCAGGGCGTCTGCGGCGCCTGCCTGACCCGCGTGCTGGAAGGGGCGCCCGACCACCGCGACGCCGTGCTATCGGCGGTGGAGCGCGAACGCGGCGACCGCATGCTGGTCTGCGTCTCCCGCGCCTATGGCGGTCAACTCACGCTTGATCTTTGACGCCGGCCGCTGAACAGGACATGTCGCGTTTGAATGACATCGATGGCCGAATGAAATCTCGTCGGACACGCACCGTGGCGGCGATCGCCCTCCTCGCGGCGCTGCTCAGCGGCTGCGCGCTCTATCACGCCCGCCCGCTGCCGACGGCGGCGGACCAGCGGCCGGGCCCGGCGGCGCTGAAGGTCGATGTGGCCCGCCTGCGGGTCGCGCCGCTGAAGCCGGTGGTGGTGGATCCCAGCGACGGCCTCGATCCGCTTGAGGTCGCCGTCCTGGCGGTGCTCAACAGCCCGGACCTGCAGGCCAAGCGGGTGGCCCTCGGGGTGAAGGGCGCGGAGGTGTTCGCCACAGGCCTGCTGCCCGACCCGCAGATCAGCGTCAGCCGTGACAACCCGATCTCCGGGCCCGACACCCACAAGGCCTACAACGTCTCGCCGAGCCTCGACATCGCCGGCATGCTCGCCACCGCCAACCTGCATCGGGCGGCGCGGTTCACGGCCAAGCAGGCCGACCTCGACCTGCTCTGGGCGGAATGGACCACGGCCCAGCAGGCGCGGCAGTTCGCCGAAACGGCGCTCGCCGATGAGGCCCGGGTGGCCTACCTGCAGCGGGTGGTGGCCGCCGCCGCCGACCGCTATGCCCGCTCGAGCCGCGCGCTGGAGCGCCATGACGTGACGCTGCAGACGACGGCCGCCGATCTGGCCGCCAAGCTCGACGCCCAGACGCTGATGGCGACCGCCCTGCACGACGCCCTGAAGGCCCGCCGCGACCTGAACGCCCTGTTGAACCTGGACGCCGCGGTGACCCTGCCGCTGGTCCAGGGCCCCGCGCCCCAGACCTACAATCCGGCGGCGGTGCAGGCGGTGCTGGGCTCGCTGCCGACCCGCCGGCCGGACCTCCTGGCGCTGCAGGCGGGCTACCAGGCGCAGGACGCCAATGTGCGCAGGGCGGTGATCGCCCAGTTCCCGCTGGCCAGCATCGCCTACGCCTATGCCAAGGACCCGGCCGGAACCACCACCCAGGGCCTCTCGGCGGTGCTGGCCTTGCGGATCTTCGGCAATAAGCGCGCCGACGTGCGCGTGCAGAACGCCACCCGCGAGCAGCTCAGGGCCGAATACCAAGCCCGGCTCGACCAGACCGCGGCGGAGGTGCGCAACGCCCAGGCCGAGATGGCCGGGGCCCGCGCTCAGGCCGCCTTGCTGCGCATCGACGTACCGCGCCTGGAAGCCCTCGTGGGGTCTGCCGTGAACGCCTATGACCGCGGCGACCTCGACAGCCAAACCTATCTCACCCTGACCCAGAACGTGCTCTTCAAGCGCGCCGACCTGGACGACCGCGAACTGGCCGCGCGCCTCGCGGAGATCCAGCTGGAGACGGCGCTATTCCTGCCGCCCGCCAATTCAAGGACCGCCCCATGAGCCGCAACAGACTCCTAGGCGTCGCGGTCGCCGTCCTTGTGCTGGTCGCCGTTGTCGCCGTGGTGCTGATGCGCCGCGCGGGCGGCGGGGCCGCGGAGGCCGATGCGACCCCGACCGCCGTGGTCACGGTCGCCGCCGCGCGCAGCGAGACGCTCCAGGACGTGGTCTCCGTCTACGGCGTGGTGACGGCCGATCCGGCCGGCGCCATGACCGTCGCGGCGCCCAAGCAGGTGATCGTCCTGCGGGTGCTGGTCCGCTCGGGCCAGACGGTGGCCGCCGGCCAGCCGGTGGTCGAGGTGGCCAGCGCTCCGGGCGCCCAGCTCGCCTACCGCCAGGCGGTGGACGCGGCGGCCTTCGCCCGCACCGAGCTGGCCCGCGTGCAGCGGCTTTACGATGAGCGGCTGGCCGCCAACGACCAGCTGGCGGCGGCCAAGAAGGCGCTGGCCGACGCCGAGGCGGCGCTGGCCGCCCAGCAGCAGCAGGGCGGGGGCCACGCCTCGCAGAGCCTGACGGCGCCCGCCGCCGGCATCGTGACCAGTGTCTCGGCCTCGCCCGGCGACCATGTGGCCCAGGACGCGCCGCTGGTGGTCCTGGCCCGGGCCGGCGGGGAGGCCGTCAAGCTGGGGCTGGAGCCCAGCGCAGGACGCTTCGCGCCCGGCCAGGCGGTGACCATCCGCTCGGTGGCCGGCGGCCCGCCGATCCAATCGCGACTGACCATGGTCGGCCGCGCGGCCGACCAGACCACCAAGACGATCGACGCCATCGCCTCGCTCAACGGCGCGCCGCTGGCGATCGGGGCGGGCGTGCAGGGCGACGTGGTCACCGGGGTGCATACGGGCCTGGTGGCCCCGCGCGCCGCGGTGGTGTTCGACGAGACAGGTCCGCACCTCTTCACCATCTCCGGCGGCAAGGCCCACCGGATCTTCGTCCAGATCGGGCTCGATCACGGCGATGAGATCGAGGTGCGCGGCGCCATTGCGCCCGGCGCGGCGATCGCGGTGGAAGGCGCCTACGAACTGCAGGACGGCATGGCCGTGAAGGTCCGCGCCAAATGAACTTCGCCCAGTTCGTCGCCCGGCGCCGACGCTCGCTCCTGACCCTGCTCTCCATGCTGATCGTGGCCGGCGTGGTCGGCGCCTTCGTCATGCCGGTCAGCCTGTTCCCGACCGTCTTCTTCCCCCGCATCGCCGTCGCGATTGAGGCCGGCGACCGGCCGCCGGACCAGATGGAGGCGGTGATCACGCGTCCGGCGGAGCAGGCGGTCCGCGCCATCCCGGGCGTGCAGAACCTGCGCTCCACGACCAGCCGCGGCTCGGCCGAGATGTCGATCAACTTCGCCTGGGGTTCGGACATGAACCTGGCGCTGCAACGCGTGCAGTCGGCGCTGCAGGGCGCGCAGCAATCCCTGCCGGCCGGCGTGATGTTCGACGTCCGCCGCATGGACCCGACGACTTTCCCGGTCGCCGCCTACAGCCTGACCTCGCAGACCGCGACGCCGGTCGAGCTCCGCCGCTTCGCGGACCGCACCCTGGCGCCGGTGCTCTCGACCATCAACGGCGTGGCCCGCGTCACCAGCCAGGGCGGGGCGGCCGGCGAGTACCGCATCGAGGCGGATCCGGCGAAGCTGTGGGCCAACGGCCTGTCCGTCGCCGACGTGGCGACCGCGGTGTCCGGCGCCAATGTGCTGACCTCGGCCGGCCGGCTGGAGGACCGCGGCAAGCTGCTCCTGGTGCTGACCGATTCCCGGCTGACCGATCCGCGGCAGATCGAGAACGTCGTGGTGAAGACCCTCGGCGGGACCGTCCTGCGGGTGCGCGACGTGGCGACCGTCTCGGCCGCGCCCGCGCCGCAGTGGATCCGGGTCACCGCCGACGGCCGCGATGCGGTGCTGGTCAACGTCTACCAGCAGCCCGGCGGCAACACCGTGCAGATCGCCAAGCAGGTGGAAACCATCTTCCAGAAGGCGCGCGGCCAGGGCCCGGCCGACATGCAGGTGAAGGCCTGGTACGACCAGAGCTACCTGATCTTGGAATCCGCCTCGGCGCTGCGCAACGCCATCATCATCGGCGTAGTGCTGGCGGCGCTGGTGCTGCTGGTGTTCCTGCGCGACTGGAAGGTGACCATGGCCGCCGTGGTGGCGGTGCCGGCGACGCTGGCGGCCACGACGCTGATCCTCCTCTTGGTGGGCCAGAGCTTCAACATCATGACGCTGGGCGGCATGGCCGCGGCCATCGGGCTGATCATCGACGACGCCATCGTCATGATCGAGCACATCGAACGGCGGCTGGGGGAAAGTTCCGACAAGGGCCACGCGACGATCGTCCGGGCGGTTTCGGAGTTCATGCGGCCGCTGGTCGGCTCCTCGGCCGCGACCATCGTCATCTTCCTGCCGCTCGCCTTCCTGACCGGCGTCACCGGCGCCTTCTTCAAGGCGCTGTCGATCACCATGGCGGTGGCGCTGACGGTGTCGTTCCTGATCGCCTGGTGGCTGGTGCCGGTGCTTGTGGAGCAGATGGTCAAGCGGCGCGGCCACGTGGCCGAGCTCAATCCCCAGGGTCCGATGCTGCGCCGCTATCGAGGCGCGCTGGAGCGTGTGGTGGCGCGGCCCATCCTGGCCGTGGCCGGGGTGGCCGTCGTCGCGGCGATCGGCGTCTTCAGCTTCCTGAACGTCGGCACCGGCTTCATCCCAAAGATCGATGAGGGCGGCTTCATCTTCGACTACATCGCCCCACCGGGCATGTCGCTGACGGAGACCGACCGGCTGGTTCGCCAGATCGAGGCGGTGATCCGCGAGACGCCCGACGTCGACACCTATTCCCGCCGCACCGGCATACAGCTCGGCGGCGGGCTGACCGAGCCCAACACGGGCGACTTCTTCATCCGCCTGAAGACCAAGGGCCGACGCCCGATCGAAGAGATCATGAACGAGGTCCGCAGCAAGGTGCAGGAGCGCGTGCCGGGCATGCAGGTCGAGACCGCCCAGCTGATGGAGGACCTGATCGGCGACCTGACCGCCGTGCCGCAGCCCATCGAGGTCAAGCTCTACAGCGACGATACGGCGCTCTTGCAGAAGACCGCGCCACTGGTCGCCGATGCGATCGGCAAGGTGCGCGGCGTCACCGAGATCAAGACCGGCGTGGTGATCGCCGGCGACGGCCTTCAGATCCAGGTCGATCCGGTGCGCGCCGAGCTTGAGGGGATCGACGCGGCCGAGGCCAGCAAGCAGATCGAGGGACTGCTGACCGGCAATGTCGCGACCCAGATCCAGTCGGGCCCGTTCCTGGCCAATGTGCGGGTCTGGACCCCGGCCGCCGTCCGCGCCCGTATCGGACAGGTGGGAAGCCTGATGCTGAAGGCGCCGACCGACGGCCACCTGTTCCCGGTCTCCCGCATCGCCACCTTGCAGGTGGTCAGCGGCCAGGCGGAGATCAGCCGCGAGAACATGCGCCGGATGGATGCGGTGACCGCGCGGGTGGAAGGCCGCGACACCGGCTCGGCCGCCCAGGAGGTCCAGCGGACCGTCGGCAAGCCGGGGTTCCTGCCCGCGGGCATGACCTTCGAGATGGGCGGCCTCTATGCCGAACAGCAGGCGGCGTTCCGCGGCATGGCCCTGGTGTTCGCCGCGGCCGTGGCGGCGGTGTTCGTGCTGCTGCTGTTGATCTACGAGAGCTTCCGGATCGCCTTCGCCATCCTGTTGATGCCGCTGGCGGCGGCCTCGGCGGTGGCGATCGGGCTGTGGCTGACCGGCGTGGAGCTCAACATCATGGCCTTGATGGGGACCACCATGATCCTCGGCATCGCCACCGAGGTCGCCATCTTCTACTTCACCGAATACGAGTCACTGGTGGCCGAGGGCGTCGAGCCGGAGGTGGCCTTGGTGCAGGCGGGCGTCAACCGGTTGCGCCCGATCGCCATGACCACGCTGGCGGCGATCCTGGCGCTGGCTCCCCTGGCGCTGGCGCTCGGCGGAGGCTCGTCCATGGAGCGGCCGCTGGCCATCGCGATCATCTCCGGCCTGATCGCCCAGGGCCCGCTGGTGCTGCTGGCCATGCCGGCGCTCTACCGGCTGTTGGGCGGGACGCGGGCGGACCGGGCCGAGGCCGCCTGAATCCGCGTTCAGGCGGCTTTCACCCTGGCTTCAGCTTGGCGTCGTCCGTTCCCCGCCAAGAACCACGAAGAATTCTTAGGGAGAAGATGATGACGCTTGTTCGAAACTGGGCCGCGCCGACCTCGGCGGCGCTCGCCCTGATGATGGCCGGCGCCGTGGCCGCGCAGACCGCGCCCGCCAAGAACTGGACCGCGCCCAGCCACAAGATCTACGCCCAGGTGCTCTCCGACCAGACCATGGCCAAGCATCCTGAGCTGCAGAGCGTCACCTTCCACGGCGTGCCGCCGGGCATGAGCAAGGTCTATACGATGTTCGCCGGCTCCTATCCGGAGCGGATCGGCAACCCGGACGATCCCGACGACATCGACGTCATCGTCAAGGGCGTCACCCTCATCGACCCGCGCTGGCATCGCAACGACACGGTGAAGCGGTTCGTGATCCAGGAGCCGCTGCGCGACAAGTCCGGCGAGAACATCGGGCTCATCGTCTACGCCTTCAAGACCTCGAAGGAGAACAAGGGCGAGCGGGTCTACACCAAGGCGGCGATGGACATGCGCGACGCCCTGCAGGCGAAGATCCCCAGCTACGCGGCGCTGTTCGAGCCGGCGAAGTAGTCGTGGCGCGCGTCGTGCGGCGGCTGCTCGCCGGGTTCGTTCTGACCCTGTGTTCGCTCACCGCGGCGCAGGCCGGCGAGCGCGTGGTGCTGGCCGTCGACGGCGTCGCCGAGACCCGCAACCTGCCGGTGCTGGTGGCCCAGCAGCTGGGCTACTTCAAGGACGAGGGGTTGACCGTCACCCTAGTGGACAGCCCCGCCTCCCCGAGCCCGGGGGAACTGATGAAGGACGGCCGCGCCGACGGGGCGGTGGCCTTCTACCACCACACCTTCATGTCCCAGGCCGACGACAAGATGGTCACCGAGGACGTGGCGACCCTGGGCGTCACGCCGGCCCTGAAGCTGATGGTCGCCAATCGCCTGCACGACAAGGTGCGGAGCCTCGCCGACCTGAAGGGGCTGCGAATCTACACGGGCGGCGCCAACTCCGGGAAGACGACGGCGGCCAACTGGCTGGCGGCGCGCGGCGGCTTCGGCCGGCTCGGCTACACGCCGGTGGCGCCTGTCAGCCGGGAGGCCATGGCCCAGGCGTTGCGCGACGGGGTGGCCGACGCGATCGTCGCCCACGAACCGGACGCCTCGTTCTACGCGACCTCCGGCGCGGCCTTCATGTTGGCCGACCTCGGCTCGCCGGACGGGACCCGCGCGGCCCTGGGGACGGTCTTCCCCTCCACCGCGCTCTACATGCCCAAGGCCTATGTCGAGACCCACCGCGAGACCGTGCAGCACCTGGTCGACGCCTGCCTGCGGGCCCTGGCCTTCATCAACAGCCACGACGCCGAAGCGATCCTGGCGGTGCTGCCGCCGAAGACCGCGGGCAAGGACCGCGCGGAGTTCCTGCGCACGCTGGCCGGCGACAAGCAGATGTTCGCCACCGACGGCCTGACCCCGGCCGCGGCGGCGCGCGAAGAGTGGCGGGTGATGAGCGGTCTTACGCCGAAATTCACCGCCATCGATTTCGAGGCGACCTTCACCAACGGTTTCGTCGAGGCGTCGCCGCGGCGTGAGCGAAGGGCCGCCGGCCGGCCCTGACCAAAGGCCGCGGTGGGCGCTACAGCTCAGCCGTTCAGCTTTGCCGGCGCCCCACCAGTGGAGCTTGGGGCTTGTGCCTGGAGTCGTTCTTGGCCACGCGGCGAGGCGGTCAGACCGCCTGGGGCGCGCTCTTCTTGGTCAGTCCGGCCGAGGCGAAGATGCGTTCGGCGACCGGCTGGCTGGCGGCGGCGAGCATCCGGGTCAGGGCGTCGGCCATCAGCGGCTTGGCGATGGCGCCGGCGAAGCCCAGCTCGCGGTAATCGTCTCCGCTGCGGCTCATGACGTCCGCCGTCACCGCGACCATCGGAGGCGCCTGTTCGCCCAGTCTGCGGCGGCAGGTCTGCAGCAGGTCGACACCCGTCAGCTCGGGCATGTGGATGTCGGTGAGCACCAGGTCGAAGGTCTCGTGATCCAGCAGGTCGAGCGCCTCCATCGCGGTCCCGACACCGGTCGGCGCATGGCCGAGCATGCTCAGCAGGTGATCGAGCACCAGCAGGTTCACCTTGTCGTCGTCCACGTGCAGGATCTTCAGCATTCCGGCGTCCGCGGCCATGACATGTTCCTTTCACTCACCGGCTGAAAATGCGCCCGGTAAGGTCAAGGCGCGGTCAAGATTCATCATGAATCCCAGCTGGTTAGGCCCTCGCGGGCCGACTTGCCTACCCGATGTGGTGAATACCAGGGGACGGCGTCGGCCGGCCCGCCGCCCATCGCGGGCGGCGTCTAGCCCGCGCCCTGCGCCCCGTGGTCGGCGAGGATCAGGGCCGCGCAGGCGGTGACGTTGCGGCCCGTGGGGATGTGCAGGAATTCGTTGGGGCCGTGGGCGTTGGAATGCGGGCCGAGCACGCCGGTGATCAGGAACTGCGCGGCCGGGAACTTGGCCCCAAGCATGCCGATGAACGGGATCGATCCGCCTTCGCCCATCAACGCGGCCTCGCGCCCGAAGGTGGCCTTCGAGGCGCGCTGCAGCGAGGCCTCCAGCCAAGGCGCCAGCGGCGGGGCGTTCCAGCCCCCGGCCGCTTGCTCGGCCTCGAAGCGGACGCTGGCCCCCTGCGGCGGCTGGTCGGTGAGCGCGCGGGTCATGGCCTCGGCGGCCTTAGACCCATCGGTGGTCGGCGGCAGGCGCATGCTGAGCTTCAGGGTCGTCTTCGGCCGCAGCACGTTGCCGGCGTTCTCCGGCGCCGGCAGATCGGCCGCGCCCACCACGGCGAGCTGCGCCCGCCAGGTGCGGTTGAGCACCAGCTCGACCCCGTCGTCGGAGATCGGGCGCGTCGCGCCGGCGAACGGGAATTTGCGCCAGACCTCCTCGCCGAGC
>JAQGIX010000196.1 GCA_028290925.1 Phenylobacterium sp.
TGCCGCCGAAGGTCGAGCCGTGCTCGCCGGGGTGCAGCACGCTCATCACCTCCGAGTTCGAGAGCACCGCCGACACCGGATAGAAGCCGCCGGACAGCGCCTTGCCGATCAGCGTCAGGTCCGCCTCGATCCCCTCGTGCTCCTCGGCCAGCAGCTTGCCGGTGCGGCCAAGGCCGGTCTGGATCTCGTCGAGGATCAGGATCACGCCGTGCTGCGTGCACAGCTCGCGGGCCCGCTTGAGGTAGCCGGCCGGCGGGATGATCACGCCGGCCTCGCCCTGGATCGGCTCGACCAGAAAGGACACGGTGTTGGGGGTGATCGCCGCTTCCAGGGCGTCCGCGTCGCCGAACGGCACGACCTTGAAGCCCGGCGCGAAGGGGCCGAAGCCGCCGCGCGACTGGGGATCGGTGGAGAAGCCGACGATGGCCACCGTGCGGCCGTGGAAATTGCCGTCGCAGACGATGATCTCGGCCGCCCCGTCCGGCACGCCCTTGACCTCATAGCCCCACTTGCGGGCCACCTTCAGCGCGGTCTCCACGGCCTCGGCCCCGGAGTTCATCGGCAGCACCTTGTGGGACCGGGTGAGCGCGCAGAGCTCCTCGTAGAAGGGCGCCAGCTGGTCGTTGCGGAAGGCCCGCGAGGTCAGCGTCAGCCGCCCCGCCTGCTCGACCATGGCGGCCAGGATCTTCGGATGGCAGTGGCCCTGGTTGACCGCCGAATAGGCCGACAGGCAGTCGAGGTAGCGGCGGCCCTCCACGTCCCAGAGGTAGACGCCTTCGCCGCGGGTGAGGACCACGTCGAGGGGCTTGTAGTTCTTGGCGCCGTACTGCGCCTCCAGGGCGATGTAGTCGGCGGTGAGGGTGCGTTCGAGGGCGAGGTCGTTCATGGGAGGGTCTCGTTATTCGGCGGCGATGATGGCGCGGGACGGACGGCTTTCGCGGTCGAGGCGCAGCGTCATGCAGTAGGCGGCGCCGCCGGAGAGGATGAAGGGCGCGAGGTCGACCTCGGTGACGCTGTAGCCGTGGGCCGCGAGCTTGCGCTTCAGGCTCTGCGGCGCACGCGCCATGACGATCCGGGAATCCAGGTTCACGGCGTTCACGCAGAAGGCCTCGGCCTCGGCGTCGCTCGCCTCGATGCGCAGGGCTTCCGGCACGCGGGCGTGGATGGCGGCCAGCGCGGCGGGCGTGAAGGCCGCCGGGTAGTAGAGCAGCTTGCCGCCGGCCAGCGGGCAGAAGCAGGTGTCCAGGTGGTAGTAGCGCTCGGAGGCGAGCTCGATTCCCACCACCGGATGGCCGAACGCCTTCTCGATCACCGCCAGCGAGGCGCGGCTGGAGCGCGGGCCGTAGCCGGCCCAGAACAGCCGCCGCTCGGCGTCCCAGATCGCGTCGCCCGCGCCTTCCTGGAAGACGCCCTCCGGGAAATCGACGAGGTCGTGGATCAGGCCGCGCCGCTTCAGCCGGGTGAACACCTCGCGGAAGATCGCCTCTTCGCCCTGCCGCTCGGGATGCCGGAAACGGGCCAGTAGCGCGCGGCCGTCGAGCACGATGGCGGCGTTGGCCGGGAACACCAGGTCCGGCAGGCCCAGGACGGCGCCGACGGTCTCCACCTCGGCGCCCAGCCCCACCAGCGCCCGCTTCAGCTCGGCCGAGGCGTGCTTGGCGGCCGCAAGACGCGCCTGGGGATCGGCCCGCCAGGCGTCCGGTTTCATCCAGGGATTGATCTGGTAGCTGACATCGAAACAGCCCGGATCGGTCATCAGGAACAACGGCCGTTCGGACATGTCAGCACCCTCGGAGAAACGAACCTGACGACAGGATCGCCCCCGGCGGCGCTAGCGGAAAGCCCACAAGCTGCTAAGTTATGCGCCAAACACTGACATATCGTCAGCCCGAATTGGCAATCTGATGGATGATCTCGACCACAAGCTGCTGGCCCTGCTGCGCGCCGACGCCCGCGATTCGGCCGCCTCCCTGGCCAAGACGCTCAAGGTCTCGCGCGGCACGGTGCAGAACCGCATCGCCCGGCTGCAGGCCTCAGGCGTCATCCAGGGCTTCACCGTCCGCACCCGCGCCGCGCTGGACGACCATCGCATCCGGGCGATCATGAGCATCGCCATCGAGGGCGAGCGCAGCCGCGCCGTGGTCCAGGCGCTGCGCGGCCTGCCGGAAGTTGCGGCGATCCACACCACCAACGGCCGCTGGGACCTGGTCGCCGAGCTGGAGACCGCGACGCTGGCGGAATTCAGCCGCACCCTCGACCAGATCCGCACCATCGACGGCATCGCCTCGACCGAGACCTCGCTGCTGCTGGCGACGCAGAAGCTCTGAATTCCTCTCCCCGCTGGCGGGGAGAGGCGGTCAGCGCCCCTCCTGCCACTTTCGCATGTCGCCCACCTCGCGGCGGCCGGCCGCGAGGTAGCGGGTGTCGGCGCCCACCGTGACCAGGTCGAAGCCGCGGGCCAGCATCTGTTGCGAATAGGCGACGCTGGTGGTGTGCACCCCGGCCTTCACGCCCGCCTTTTTGCAGGCGGCCAGGATCTTGTCGAAGGCGGCGAGGCGCATGGGCTCGTCGGAGTCCTGGGTGGGCTGGCCGCCCAGCGCCAGCGACAGGTCCGAGGGGCCGATCTAGATGCCGTCCAGGCCCGGCGTGGCGGCGATCTCGTCGGCCTTCTCCAGCCCTTCGGCGGTCTCGATCATGGCGAGCGTCAGGATCTCGGCGTTGGCGTGCTGGGGATAGTCGGCGCCGTGCACCAGCGCCGCGCGCGCCGGGCCGAAGCTGCGGTAGCCGTCCGGCGGATAGCGGCAGGCGCGGACGAAGGCCTCAGCCTCCGCGCGGTTGTTGATCATCGGGCAGATGACGCCGGAAGCCCCGGCGTCCAGCGCCCGCATCAGCTCGCCCGGATTGTTCCAGGAGACGCGCACCAGGGCCGTGGCCTCGGTGGTCGAGATCGCCTGCAGCATGGCCAGCATTTCCGAATAGCCGATCAGCCCGTGCTGGGTGTCGACGGTCACGCTGTCCCAGCCCTGGTGAGCCATGGTCTCGGCGACGAAGGCGTTGGGGATTCCACACCAGCCGTTCAGCACGCCGCGGCCCTCGGCCCAGATCTGGCGCAAGCGATTCGGACGCATCGGCTCTCTCCCTCGAACGGCCGCAAGCTGCCTTGTCTCGCCCGCGAAAACCAGGGGGCCTTCTCGCGGGCGCCGGACAGTGCTTATTGGCCCGCCAAACGGGAAGGGTCGTCCATGAGCTTCAACAAGACCGCGGGGCTTGGCCTCGCGCTGGCGCTGCTGGCGGCGACCGCGCAGGCCGCGCCGCAGCCGGCGCACGACGTGCGCATCCGGCGCGACGAATGGGGCGTGCCGCACATCCTGGGCCGCACCGACGCCGACGCCGCCTATGGGTTGGGCTACGCCCAGGCCGAGGACGATCTGGCGACCCTGGTGCAGGGCACGCTCACCGCCCGCGGCCAGCTGGCCGCCCTGCAGGGGCCGTCCGGCGTCGACAGCGACTACCTCGTCCAGCTGCTGGATGTCTGGGGCTCGATCGACCGCGACTACGCCCGCAAGGTGCCGGCCAATGTGCGCGCCGTGCTGCGGGCCTACGCCGACGGCGCGAACGCCTACGCCCGCCAGCATCCCGATAAGCTGCCGGCCGGCTTCAAGCCGTTCACCGACCGCGACCTGGAGGCCGGCGTCGTGTTCAACGGCCCGACCTTCTACGGCCTGGACGGCGCCTTCAAGACGCTGATGAAGCCGACCAAGGTCGCCGCCATCGACGACAAGCTGCCCACCGGCTCCAACGGCCTGGCGGTCGCCCCCTCGCGCTCGGCCGACGGCGCCACCCGGCTGCTGGTCAACTCCCACCAGCCCTACACCGGCGCGGTCGCCTGGTACGAGGCGGTGATCCAGAGCGGCCAGGGCTGGCACGTGGCCGGCGGCTTCTTCCCCGGCTCGCCGTTCATGCTGCACGGCCACAACGCCCACCTGGGCTGGGCCAACACGGTCAACAATCCCGACCTGGTCGATGTCTACACCCTGACCATCAACCCGGCCAATCCGGACCAGTACCGGCTCGACGGCGCCTGGAAGGACCTCGCGAAGCGCACCGTCCAGATCCGGGTGAAGCGCCCGGACGGCGGCTTCGACACCGTCAGCCGCGAGGTGCTGCGCTCGGTCCACGGCCCGGTGGTGCGCACCGACCACGGCGTCTTCGCCGTGCGCTACGCCGGCATGGGCGAGGTGCGCCAGCCGCAGCAGTATCTGGCGCTCGATAAGGCCAAGTCGCTGGCCGAGTGGAAGGCGGCCATGTCGCTGCAGGTCCTGCCCTCGATCAACTACGTCTACGCCGACGAGAAGGGCAACGTCGGCTACGTCTACAATGGCCGGATCCCGGTGCGGAAAGACGGCTTCGACTGGTCCGGCGTGGTCCCCGGCGATCGCACCGACCTGATCCCGACGAAGGAAGTCCCGTGGGCTCAGCTGCCGCAGCTGTGGAATCCCAAGTCGGGCCTGGTGTTCAACTCCAACAACACCCCGTTCCACGCCACCGAGCCGGCCGATGACCTGAACCCGCAGGACTACCCCAAGTGGATGGGCGTCCAGACCAACATGACCAACCGCGCCTATCGGGTGCTGGAGACCTACGGCCAGGACCGCGCGATCACCGCGGCCAAGTTCAACGACTACAAGTACGACCTCGCCTACAGCCGGAAGTCGGACATCGCCAAGGGCCTCCAGGCGCTGCTCGCCGTGAACCCGGGCGGCGACGCCGACCTTGCGGCCGCCCAGGCGTTGCTGAAGGACTGGGACCTGAGCACCGACGTGAAGAGCCGCGGCGCGGCGCTGGCGGTGTTCACCCTCACCCGCATTAACCAGAATCCCGGCGGCTCGCCGCTCGCCGCGATCAAGGCCGCCATGGCCGACTTGAAGGCGCACTTCGGGCGCATCGATCCGGAATGGGGCGAGGTCAACCGTATCCGGCGCGGCAAGGTCGACCTGGCCATCGACGGCGGGCCGGACACCTACCGCGCGGTCTACGGCCGGCCCGATCCGGACGGCCGGCTGCATGCCCTGGCCGGCGACACCTATGTGATGTTCGTCACCTGGGACAAGGCCGGCCACCTGTCATCGCGCAGCATCCACCAGTTCGGCTCGGCGACCCTGGACGAGACCTCCCCGCACTACGCCGACCAGACCCCGCTGTTCGTCGCCATGAAGACCAAGCCGGTGTGGTTCACCGAGGCGCAGCTGAAGGGCCACGTGGCGCGCGAGTATCGTCCGCCCAACTAGGGCGGCGAGGTTCCGGCTTGCCATTTTTCAAACGGTTGTTAGTCAACTCGACGAGCTGACCGTACTGGCGTGCAAGGACGAGCGTGGATGGCCGACGAAGTTCCCACCGAGACCAAGCCGGCGGCCGGCCGCGAGACCTATGACGACCGTCCGATCCACGCCGAGCCGGGCGAGCTGCCGCCGGAGGTCCAGGCGCCGCTGGCCGAGTACAAGGGCGCCGAGCCGCCCTCGCCCCAGTGGTTCAAGGACGCCATCGCCCAGCAGCCGGAGCGCTCCTTCGTGGAGAGCCTGGGCAGCAAGCTCGAGGTGCTGACCTGGGGCGAGGTCGGCAAGCCCGGCCTGCTGTTCGCCCACGGCAATTCCGCCCACGCCGACTGGTGGAGCTTCATCGCGCCGTTCTTCGCCAAGGACTATCGCGTGGCCTCCATGTCGCTGGCCGGCATGGGCGCCTCGGACTGGCGCGATCGCTACGCCTTCTCCGATTTCGCCGAGGACGCCGAGGCTGTGGCGCGGGCGACCGGCCTCTACGAGGGCGGCCGCAAGCCGATCTACATCGGCCACTCGTTCGGCGGCGGCCAGGTGTTCTTCGCCGCCGTGCGGCATCCTGAGCGGATGCACGCCGCCATCATGGTCGACACCGGGTTCGGCCCGCCGCCGGAGGAGCTGGCCCGTCGCCAGGCGCAGATGGAGGCGGTGCGCAACATCCCCACGGTCGACCGGCCGAGCCGCGTCTATCCGACCCTCGAGGCGGCGCTGGCCCGCTTCCGCCTGATGCCGCCGCAGCCGGCGGGCAACCCGTTCATCGCCGACTTCATCGCCCGCCGCTCGCTGAAGCGGGCGCCGCTCCCGAACAATGAAAAGGGCCCCGACGGCTCCGGCGAGGGCTGGACCTGGCGGTTCGATCCGAACATGTGGGGCAAGCTCGACCGCCAGCAGGCGTTCGGCGAAGGCATGAATGTCGCCGGGGTGACCACGCCGATGGTGCACATCTACGGCGCCCAGAGCCGCATCGTGGAGCACCGCAAGGCGGGCGCGCCCTCGCCCTTCCCGCCCGGCATGATCGAGATCGAGATCCCGGCCTCGCACCACCACATCATGATCGACCAGCCGCTGGCCCTGGTCGCCGCGATCCGCGCGCTATTGGCCGCATGGCCCGCCTGAGCGCCCCGGCTTGAGCGAAGGGCCGACCTCGTGTAGGGACGCCCCGCACCTCCCCTTTATTGCACTGCAACAAGAGAGCGTTTGATGGCCGGAGCGGCTCACGACCACGTCCGTGGCGAGATGGATATCGCCGAGCAGGTGGCGACCTTCGAATTCTTCAACACCATGACCAAGTGGGGCTCGCTGTTCATCGGCGCCCTGCTGCTGTTCCTGGTGCTGTGGTTCTGCACCGGCGCGGGCTTCGGCGGCGCGGCGATCACCGCCGTCGTGGTGGTGGCGCTCGGCGTCACCCTGCTGCGCGAAAAGCCCGAGTCCGCCGCGGCGCACTAGGCCTTTTGCCTCCCCCGTTCACGGGGGAGGTATCGCGCGCCGCAGAGCGCGTGACGGAGGGGGCGAGCGAGTGGTCCCCCCTCCCCATGAATGGGGCGGGCAAAGCCGCTTGGCGCCTTGCTGGACAGACCCTGAGTCGCCCCCCTATGGTCCGGCGCGTCTGCACCTGACGCGGGGGATTCGCCGGCATGGCTCTGATCGCCGTCACCAAGGAGCGCCGCGCCGGGGAGACCCGCGTGGCCGCGGTCCCTGAGACGGTGAAGAAGCTGATCGCCGCGGGGTTTTCCGTGACCGTCGAGGCGGGCGCCGGGACCGCCGCCGCCTATCCCGACGCGGACTACAAGGCGGCCGGCGCGACCATCGCCAAGACCGCCAAGGACGCGCTGGCCAAGGCCGACATCGTCTTCCACGTCCGCGCCCCCGCCGACGCGGAGATCGCCGCCCTGAAGAAGGGCGCCGTCGTCGCGGCCCTGCTCAATCCCTATCAGGACAAGGCGGTGGTGGCCGCGCTCGCCAAGGCCGGCGCCAGCGCCTTCGCCATGGAATTCATCCCGCGCATCACCCGCGCCCAGGTGATGGACGCGCTCTCCAGCCAGGCCAACCTCGCCGGCTACCGGGCGGTGATCGAGGCCGCGGAGGCCTACGGCAAGGCCATGCCGATGATGATGACCGCCGCCGGCACGGTGGCCGCCGCCAAGGTGTTCGTCATGGGGGTCGGCGTCGCCGGCCTGCAGGCCATCGCCACGGCGCGGCGGCTGGGCGCCGTCGTCACCGCAACCGATGTCCGCCCCGCCACCAAGGAGCAGGTGGAGAGCCTGGGGGCCAAGTTCGTGGCCGTCGAGGACGAGGAGTTCAAGGCCGCCGAGACCGCCGCCGGCTACGCCAAGCAGATGTCCAAGGAATACCAGGCCAAGCAGGCCGAGCTGGTCAGCGGCCACATCTCCAAGCAGGACATCGTCATCACCACCGCCCTGATCCCCGGCCGCCCGGCGCCCAAGCTGGTCAGCGCCGCCCAGGTGGCCTCCATGAAGCCCGGCTCGGTGATCGTCGACCTGGCGATCGAGCAGGGCGGCAATGTGGTAGGCGCCAAGCTCGGTGAGGCCGCGGTCACCAAGAACGGCGTGACCATCCTGGGCATCCCCAACCTGCCCGGCCGCATCGCCACCGACGCCTCGAACCTCTACGCCCGCAACCTCATGGCCTTCGCGACCCTGCTGCTCGACAAGGACGGCAAGTTCGCCCCCGACTACGAGGACGAGATCCTCAAGGCGGCGCTGGTCACCCAGGGCGGCAAGGTCGTGCACCCGGCGCTGAAGGGATAAGCTGATGGAAGCCGTCGATCCCACCGTCTTCCGCCTGGCGATCTTCGTGCTGGCGATCTTCGTCGGCTACTACGTGGTCTGGAGCGTCACGCCGGCGCTGCACACCCCGCTGATGGCCGTCACCAACGCCATCTCCTCTGTGATCATCGTGGGCGCATTGCTGGCCGCGGCGGCGCACGCCCCCTCCGGGCAGCTCACCGGCTCGATCATGATCTCCAAGGGGGCGGGCGCGCTCGCCACCACCTTCGCCTCGGTCAACATCTTCGGCGGCTTCCTGGTCGTTCGCCGGATGCTCGCCATGTACAAGAAGAAGGCCCCCGCCGCGAAGCCGGACGGCGCCCCCAAGAAGGACGGCGCGAAGTGAACTCCAACCTCGCGGCCATCCTCTACCTGGTCTCCGGCGTCCTGTTCATCCTGGCGCTGCGCGGGCTGTCCTCGCCGACCTCCAGCCAGGCGGGCAACCGCAACGGCATGATCGGCATGGCGATCGCGGTCGGCACGGCGCTGACGACCCTCTGGAGCCAGGGGGCGCTCGACGCCCTGACCGCCGGCCTCGTCTTGGGCGGCGTGGCGATCGGCGGCACGGTCGGCGCGATCATCGCCCGGCGGGTGGCCATGACCGCCATGCCGCAGCTGGTGGCGGCCTTCCACAGCCTGGTCGGCATGGCCGCCTGCCTGGTGGCGGTGGCGGCGATCCACACCCCCGCCGCCTACGGCATCGTGGGCCCCGACGGCGGCGTGCTGCTGGAGTCGCTGATCGAGCTCTCCGTGGGCCTGGCCATCGGGGCGGTGACCTTCACCGGCTCGGTGATCGCCTTCGCCAAGCTGAACGGCAATATGTCGGGCGCGCCGATCCTGCTGCCGGCGCGGCACCTGCTGAACATCGCGCTCGCCGCCGGCATCGTGGCCCTGGTGGTCATGCTGGTGATGAGCGGCGGCTCGGCGCTCTGGGCGTTCTGGGGGATCTTCGGCCTCTCGCTCGTGATCGGCGTCACCCTGATCATCCCGATCGGCGGGGCGGACATGCCGGTCGTGGTCTCCATGCTGAACAGCTACTCCGGCTGGGCGGCCGCGGCGCTGGGCTTCACCCTGGAGAACATCACCCTGGTGATCACCGGCGCGCTGGTCGGCTCGTCGGGCGCCATCCTCAGCTACATCATGTGCAGGGGGATGAACCGCAGCTTCATCTCGGTGATCCTCGGCGGCTTCGGGGGCGAGGACGCGGCCGCCGGCGCCGGCGGCAAGGTCGAAACGCGGCCGGTGAAGCAGGGCTCCGCGGACGACGCGGCCTTCATCATGAAGAACGCGTCGAAGGTGATCATTGTCCCCGGCTACGGCATGGCGGTGGCCCAGGCCCAGCACGCGCTGCGCGAAATGGCCGACAAGCTGAAGGCCGAGGGCGTCGAGGTGAAGTACGCCATCCACCCGGTGGCCGGCCGCATGCCCGGCCACATGAACGTGCTGCTGGCCGAGGCCAATGTCCCCTACGACGAGGTGTT
>JAQGIX010000210.1 GCA_028290925.1 Phenylobacterium sp.
GCCGCCGTCCGCGGCCGGCTTCTCCGCCTGGCGCTCGGGCGGCTGGACCCCGTCGTCGGCGGCCGCCGCCGCCGCGGTGCTGCCGGGCCTCGAACAGGTCTCCGCCCGCGCCGAGGTGACCTGGGACGCGCCGGGCATGGCCGAGGAGGCCGGCCCAGGCACGGTGGTCGACCCTCTGGACTTCCCGCTGGGCGCGGCGCGGGCCCAGGTGCACGAGACCTACATCGTCGCCCAGACCCGCGATGGCATGATCATCGTCGACCAGCACGCCGCCCACGAGCGGCTGGTCTATGAGCGGATGAAGGCCGAGATGGCGCAGGGCGGCGTCGCCCGCCAGGCCCTGCTGCTGCCCGAGGTGGTCGAGCTCGATCCCGCCGAGGCCGAACGCGTCGCGGCCAAGGCCGAGGAGCTGGCGGCGCTGGGCCTGCTGATCGAGCCGTTCGGGCCGGGCGCGATCCTGGTGCGCGAGGTCCCGGCCCTGCTCGGCGAGACCGACGCCGCGGGCCTGGTGCGCGACATCGCCGACGACCTCGCCGAGAACGGCCAGGCGCTGGCCCTGAAGGAGCGGCTGGAGGACGTCTGCTCGACCATGGCCTGCCACGGCTCGGTGCGCGCCGGGCGCCGGCTCACCGCAGCCGAGATGAACGCCCTGCTCCGCCAGATGGAGGCGACGCCGCACTCAGGCCAGTGCAACCACGGCCGGCCGACCTACGTCGAGCTGAAGCTCGCCGACATCGAGCGGCTGTTCGGGCGGCGCTAGGGCCTCCTCTCCCGCACGCGAAGCAGGCGGGGAGACGAGCGCGACGCTACAGCCGCAGATGAAGCATCGGCTCGGCCCACGCGCTAAGCTCCCCACCATGGACGCCAATATCGCGACCCCCGCCGCCCTGATCGGCGATCCCGCCCGCGCCGCCATGCTGCAGGCCCTGCTGGACGGCCGGGCCATGCCGGCGACGCAGCTCGCCCGGGCGGCCGGCGTCACGCCGCAGTCGGCCAGCAACCACCTCGGCAAGCTCGCCGAGGGCGGGCTGGTCAGCGTCACCCGCCAGGGCCGCCACCGCTACTACCGGCTGGCCGGCCCGCAGGTGGCCCAGGCGCTGGAGGCCCTGTCCCTGCTGACCCCGCCCCCCAAGCCCCTCGACCCGCCGCTGTCGCCCAAGGCCCGGCGGCTGCGCGAGGCGCGCACCTGCTACGACCACCTGGCCGGTCGGCTGGGCGTGGCGCTGGCCGACGCCGTCGAGCGGCAGGGCTTGCTGGAAGTCGACGGGCCGGAGCGCTACCGGCTGACGGCGGCGGGCGAGCGCCGGCTTGAGACGCTCGGCGTCGATCTGGCCGGGATCAAGGCGAACCCGCGCGGAAGCTTGCGCCCCTGCATCGACTGGACCGAGCGGCGGCGGCACCTGGCCGGGCCGATCGCCGCCCGGCTGCTCGCCCGCCTGTTCGCGCTCGGCTGGATCGAGCGCGGCGGCGAGGGCCGCGCCGCGCTCCTGACGCCGGCCGGCCGACACGGCCTCAAGGCGGCGTTCGGCCTGGAGCTCGCGCCGGCCCAGGCCGCCTAGGGCGCAAACCGCAGGAAATGCGCCCGCGCCGCGCCGTACCTGCGCTCGTCCAACGCCTCGAAGCCGGGAACGCTGAACGCGGCCTCGTCGGCGCCGCGCTCGAAGACCGCCAGGGCCCCGGGCTTGAGCCAGCCGCCGGCCGCGAGCTTGGCCAGCGCCACCTCGCCCAGCCCCTTGGCGTAGGGGGGATCGAGGAAGGCGAGGTCGAAGGCCGGGCCGTCCGCGCCGGGGCGCACGCCGAGGTCGGTCGCGTCGCGGCGGTGGACGCGGGTGGCGCCGAACAGCTGCAGGGCGTCGATGTTCTCGCGGATGGCGCCGCGGGCGGCCTCGTCGGTCTCCACGAACAGGCAGAAGGCCGCGCCGCGGGAGAGCGCCTCCAGGCCGAGCGCGCCGGAGCCTGAGAACAGGTCGATGACGCGGAGATCGCGCAGGCCCTGCGACCAGGGTGCGTGCTCCAGGATATTGAACACCGCCTGCCGCGCGCGGTCGGAGGTGGGGCGGGTGGACTCGCCGGGCGGCGCCTTGATGGCCTTGCCGCGGAACGCCCCCGAAACGATGCGCAAGCTCTGGCCCCTTTGTGTCCGGCGGCGACCTTGCCGCGCCCCGCCGCAGGTTCCAAGGTCCGCAAAACGGGAGGACCTTCCGATGAGCTTCGTCACCCTCGAGCGGCGCGGCGGAGCCGCGGTGATGACCTACGCCAATCCGCCCCTGGGGACCATGACCGCCGCCGGCGCCCAGGAGATGCTCGACAAGGTGCGGCCGCTGGTCGCCGATCCGGCGGTGCGCTCGATCGTCATCACCGGCGGCGTGCCGGGGATTTTCGTGCGCCACTACGATGTGGGCGAGCTCTTCACCGCCAGCGATGCCGCCAAGGACGCGCCGGCCCCGCCGCCGCCATCGCCGGGCGCGAAACCCACGCAAGGCTTCCTGGCGCTGGTGGACCTGCTGGCCGAGGCGCCGAAGCCGGTGGTGGCGGCGATCAACGGGCTCTGCATGGGCGGCGGCTTCGAAATGAGCCTCGCTTGCGACCTGCGGATCGCGGCCCGCGAGGGCGTGCAGATCGGCCTGCCGGAGACCCGGATCGGCATCTTCCCGGGCGGCGGCGGCACCCAGCGGCTGCCGCGCGTGGTGGGCGAGGCCAAGGCGCTGGAGATCATCCTGCGCGGCCTGGTGGTGGAGGCCGACGAGGCCCTGCGCATCGGCCTGGTGCATGAGCTGGCCGACGATCCGCTGGCCCGCGCCCTGGAGATCGCCGCGGAATGGGATCAGCGCGGCGCGGAGGGGCTCGGCTTCGCCAAGCGGCTCACGAGGAGCGCCCTCGACCGCCCCCTGGACGAGGGCCTGGCCGACGAGCGCCGGAGCTTTTCGGCGGTGATGCGGACGGCTTCGGCCCGCGAGGGCCTGCGCTCGGCCCGCCCGCCCGCGGAGATCCAGAAGATCTAGGAGATCCGGACGACTTGGGAGATCCGGAAGGCTTGGGAGATCCGGAAGACCTGGGAGATCCGGAAGGCCTGGGAGATCCGGAAGGCCTGGGAGATCCGGAAGACCTGGGAGATCCGGAAGGCCTGGGAGATCCGGAAGGCCTGGGAGATCCGGAAGGCCTGGGAGATCCGGAAGACCTGGGGGATCCA
>JAQGIX010000237.1 GCA_028290925.1 Phenylobacterium sp.
GGCGTCTGGCCTGGTGTCCGGGAAGGCAGGAACGAGCCCGCGCCGATGATTCCCAGCGCGAGCAGCAGACCGGCGGCAAACTCGCGCATCAGGCACGCCTTTCGATCGCTCCGCGCAGGAACCGGCGCCGGCTGCGAAGCGGGGCCGGACCTCACTTGTTACACCTGAGAGCAAAGGGCAACAGGGGCGCGGTTCGCCACGCCGGCCACGCCGGGATGATCGAAAATGATCGTTGACCTGATCGGAAGTGAGCAATAGCGATTGGCGGTCTGCGCTTTCAAGCCGTGCGACGACCGGCGCGGCGGGATGCGGCGAGGGGGGATCATGAGCAGGGCGAGGCTCCGCCGCGCAGTCCGGGCGGGCGTGTTGCTGGCGCTGGCCACGTCGATCGCCCACGCCCAGCCGTCGTCGGGCGTCCCGCCGGCGGTGATCGTCCCGCTCGCGCCGCAAGGCCCGCCGGGCGGCCTGGCCTGGACCAAGCCCGAGACCGACGAGACGCGGCCGCCCTTGGGCGAGATCGTGCGCAACGTCGCCCGGCCGACGCTCGAGGCTTATCTCCCCGACCCCCGGCTGGCCACCGGCGCGGCGATGATCGTCGCCCCCGGCGGTGGCTTCCATATGCTGACCATCGCCAACGAGGGGCGCGACGTGGCCCGCTGGCTCAACTCGCTGGGCGTGGCGGCCTTCGTCCTGAAATACCGGCTGCTCCCCACGGGCGATGATTTCCCGGTCCCGCTGTTCCTCTTCCTGACCCATCCGGCGACGATGCAGGCGACGATCGCGCCGCTGCGGCCGCTCGATACCGCCGATGGCGAGCAAGCCGTCCGGCAGGTGCGCGCCAACGCCCGCAAATGGGGGATCGCTCCTGACCGGGTGGGCATGATGGGCTTCTCCGCCGGCGGGGCGGTCACCGTCTGGACGATCCTGCAGGACCATCGCGACAGCCGCCCCGACCTGGCCATGGCCATCTATCCCGGCGCCTTGCCCGATGCGCTCGACGTGCCGGCCGGGGCGCCGCCGCTGTTCGTGCTGGTGGCCGAGGACGACCGGCTGGCGGGGCCCGACAGCAAGCGACTGGCCGCCGCCTGGAAGGCGCGCGGCGCAACGAGCGAGCTACAGCTCTATCCCACCGGCGGCCACGGTTTCGGCATCGCCAGGCGGGGCAAGCCCACGGACGACTGGCCCACGCGGGCCGAGGCCTGGCTGCGCGGCCAGGGGTGGCTGAGCAAGCGGCGGGAGCGGGGCGGATGAGGCGATCTTGGACAGGCGCGGCGCTGGCGGCGGGGCTGGGCGCCGCGATCCTGGGCCTGGCGGCTCCGGCCGCGGCGGCCACCTGCGAGAGCCTCAAGGACCTCAAGTTGCCCGACGCCCACGTGGAGAGCGCCGTCCCGCTGGCGGCGAGCGACGTGGTCACCCCGGCCGGCTTCCAGCCCGCCCTGATGGCCGGCACGCCGGTCTGCCGTGTCATCGGGGTGCTGACGCCCACCCCGGCGTCGCAGATCCGTTTCGAGGTCTGGCTGCCCGGCGCGGGCGGCTGGAACGGCAAGCTCGTGGGATTGGGCAACGGCGGCTTCGGCGGCACGCTGAGCGGCCCGATGCTGCTCATGCGCGGCGAGGTCGCCCGCGGCTACGCGACCGCCGGCTCCGACATGGGCCACACGGCCGGCGGCGACATCGACGCCAAGTGGGCGCTAGGCCAGCCCGAGAAGATCAAGGACTTCGGCTATCGCGCCATCCATCTCACCGCCGGAGCGGCCAAGGCGCTGATCGCCGCCTACTACGGCGCGGGCCCGAGGCTCGCCTACTTCCACGGCTGCTCGGATGGCGGACGCGAGGCGCTCATGGAGGCCCAGCGTTTCCCGCAGGACTATGACGCCATCGCCGCCGGCGCGCCGGCCATCCCCTGGACCACGCTGATGTCGGCGTTCCTGTGGAACAACCGGCTGCTGTCGGCGCCCGGCGCGGCGCTGCCCAGGGCGAAGCTCCAGTTGGTCCAGGCCGCCGTCCTGGCGCAATGCGACCGTCTGGACGGCGTGGCCGACGGCGTGCTCGAGGACCCGCGCGCCTGCCGGTTCGACCCCGGCCGCCTGCAGTGCAAGACCGGCGACGCCGCCACCTGCCTCACCGCCGAACAGGTGAAATCCCTGCGCGGGATCTATCGCGGCCCGACGGGCGCTGGCGGCCGCAGCCTGTTCCCCGGCTTCACGGCCGGCGGCGAGGCCGTCGCCGGCGGCTGGGAGGGCTGGATCACCGGACCCACCGCCTCGCAGGGGCGCTTCGCCAAGGAGTTCTTCCGGTGGATGGTGATCTCCGACCCCAACTGGGATCCGGCCAGCTTCGACATGGCGCGCGATCTGGCCCGCGCCCGGCGCAGTTCGCGTGAGATCCTCGACGCCGACAATCCCGACCTGCGCGCGTTCCGCGCCCGCGGCGGCAAGCTGATCCTCTACCACGGGTGGGCGGACGCCGCGATCCCGGCGAAGAACACCATCGCCTACTACCAGTCGGTGCAGGCCAGGATGGGCCCCGGGACGGCGGACTTCGCGCGGCTGTTCCTGGTCCCCGGCATGGCGCACTGCGCCACCGGTCCCGGCCCCAGCGTCTTCGACGCGGTGGGCGCGCTCGACGCCTGGCGCGACAAGGCCGCGGCGCCGGGGCGGCTGATCGCCACCAAGTACGACAACGATATCTTCGCCTACCTGGGACTGCCGGCCAAGCCGGTGCGCACCCGCCCGCTCTGCGCCTATCCGATGCTCGCCCGCTGGTCGGGATCGGGGTCGACGGATGACGCAGCCAACTTCAGTTGCGCGGCCCCGCCACGGCGCTGAAGGCGATCAGGCCGCCGGTGCGACCACCAGCCTGACCCCGG
>JAQGIX010000270.1 GCA_028290925.1 Phenylobacterium sp.
GCGGTCGGACCATCAGCATCAGCCTCAAGCCGCCAACCGCGCGCCGCTGGACCGGGTTCCGCGCCGATCCGCGGTTCGACAAACGGGTGTTTGATGCGCCTTCCGTCCGCGTGTGGGACTCTGCTACGACGGGACATTGCCCTTATCCCTTTCAGGACGCGTCTCGCCGCGTCGAGCAGAAGTCATTTGGACGCCAAGCTCGAACCCTCCGATCCCGTCGCGCCTGATGACGACCTCCCCGCCCGCGAAGCGGCCTATGAGAAGTTCGTCTGGGACAACCTGAAGCGGAACTACCTGGGCAACTACCTGCACGGCATGCTGGGCATGACCGGCTTTCGGCTTTTCAACACGCCGACCTTCCTGCCCGCCTATCTGCACATGATCTCTGGCTCCAACACCATCGTGGGCCTGGGGCTCGCTCTGCAGCAGGTGGGCGGAGTGATCTCGCCGATCTTCGGGGCCAGCAAGATCGAGCACCGCACCAAGGTGATGCCGGCGGCCCTGTGGATGGGCGGCCTGGCGCGCATGGCGATCCTCGGCGTAGCCATCTCCGGCTGGCTCCTGAAGGGCACGCCGCTGGTGGCCAGCGTCCTCACCTTCATGCTGATGTTCGGCATCTTCATGGGCGCCCAGCGGGTGGTGTTCAGCCTGTTGATGGCCAAGGTGATCCCGATCAGCCGCCGAGGCCGCCTGCAGGCCTGGCGCAACGCCACCGGTGGGGCGATCGGCGCGGGCCTGGCCTATTTCGCCGGCCGCTGGTTCATCGGCCCGAACCTGCTCGGCAACGGCTACGGCGTGACCTTCATCTTCGCCTTCTTCCTGACCTCGATGGGGCTCTGGGCCCTCCAGTTCCTGCTCAAGGAGCCGGAGCCGCCCACCACCCGCACCCAGAGCCGGTTCCGAGACCGGCTGCGCGAGTTCCCGCGGCTGATCACCCAGGACCGGGCCTATGCCTTCTTTCTGTTGATGCAGATGCTGGCGACCTCGGCCCGGATCGCCACCCCGTTCTACATCATCTACGTGGCCCAAACGATCGGGATGAGTGGCGGGACCCTCGGTCTCCTGTCCATGGCCTTCCTGGGGGCGGACACCCTCTCCAACCTGGTCTGGGGCTATCTAGGCGACAAGACCGGCTTTCGGCTGGTGCTCCTGTTCTCCATCGCCACCTGGGTCGCCGCCACCGTGCTCCTGATGGAGGTGCACACCCTGCCCGCCATACTGGTGGCCTTCTTCGGGCTCGGGGCGGCCCAGTCCGGCTATATGATGGGCGCCCAGACGATGATCCTGGAGTTCGGCGCCCGCGACGACCTGCCCATGCGCATAGCGGTCTCGGCCACCGCCGAAAGCATCACCGCCACCCTGGGCCCGCTGGTCGGCGGCGCACTGGCCGACATGATCGGCTTTGCGCCGGTGTTCGGCATCTCCATCGGTTTCCTCGCCGCGGCCCTGCTGCTGCTGATAGTGGCGGTGAAAGAACCGCGCACGGCCCGGCTCGCGGCCATCTAGGTTTCCGCAGAACGCTGTGATAGAGGCGCGCCCATGGCTCGCTTCGCCCCATCGCCGTACGGTACCAACTGCGCCACCCTTGCGGGGCGTGGGACCGGCTGCGTGCACGACGCCTAGCCATCCCTCGACAGCCCCGCCGACCACGGCCGGGGCTTTGTTCGACTTCCTTAAATGAACGCAGCGCCCGGCCTCCGGCCTTTCACGGAGACCGTCATGACGTTCGAACTGCCCCTGCCGCCCACGCCCACGCTCGAGACCGAGCGCCTGATCCTGCGGCCCATGCGCGCCGAGGACGCGGCCGCCACCCAGCGCTGGTTCCCCGACTGGGAATTGGTGAAGCACCTGCACGCCGGCATCCCCTGGCCCTATCCCCCCGACGGCGCCGAGACCAACATGGCCGACTGCATGGCGGCCCGCGCCCGCGGCGAGCAGCTCTACTGGGCGATCACCCTGAAGCACGGCGACGATGAGCTGATCGGTCGGATCGACCTGAAGCCCAACGTGGCCGAGCAGGACATGCGCGGCTTCTGGCTGGCGCGGCCGTGGTGGGGCCAGGGCCTGATGACCGAGGCGGCGGAGCGGGTCACCCAGTACGCCTTCGAGGTGCTGGAATGGCCGTTCCTCTACCTGAACAACGCCGCCGACAACCGCGGCTCGCACCGCATCAAGGAAAAGCAGGGCGCCGAGCTGATCGGCGTCCGGCCGCACGCCTACGTCTGCGGCGAGCTGCTGCGCGAAACCTGGATCCTGCGCCGTGAGGCCTGGCTGGCGCGGCGGGGACGGGCCTAAGCCGCCGCCCGCTTCTCGGCGGCGATGGTTATGCGGGCCTTGGCGACCTCGTTGGCCACTTCGTTGGTGGGACGGTTCTCGGCCGCGGCGCGGTCGAGGACCTCCTCCAGGGTGCGGGCGAGGCGGTCGAGCTTGGCGTCCACCCAGCCCACGTCGAAGGCCTCGCCGCGCTCGATGGCGCGGATCTCGCCGGCCACGTTGATGATGCCGCCGCCGTTGATCACGTAGTCCGGCGCGTAGAGCAGGCCGTGGTTGAACACCGCCCGGCCGGTCTCCGCGTCGGCCAGCTGGTTGTTGGCGCCGCCGGCGATCACCCTGGCCTTGAGGCGCGGCAGGGTCTCGGCGTTGATCGCCCCGCCCAGCGCGCAGGGGGCGAAGACCTCGGCGTCGACGTCGAAGATCGCGCCCGGCGCCACCACCTGGGCGCCCGTCCGCGCAGCCACGGCGTGCAGAACCTCGGCGTTGACGTCGGTGAGGATCAACTTGGCGCCCGCCGCGTGCAGCTTGTCGGCGAGGTAGCCGCCCACATGGCCGACGCCCTGGATGGCGACGGTGACGCCGTCGAGCTCGCGGCCCAAGGCGCGCCGCACGCAGAGCTGCACGCCGCGGAACACGCCCTCGGCGGTCACCGGGCTCGGATCGCCCGAGGCGCCTGGATGGCCCTCGAGGCCGGCCACGTAGCGGGTGCGCTTGCGGGCGTGGGTCAGGTCGGCCGGCGAGACGCCGACGTCCTCCGCCGTCCAGTAGCGGCCGCCGAGCTGTTCGACCGAGGCGCCGAACGCCTCGAACAGGGCCGGCGACTTCTGGGTGCGGGAATCGCCGATGATCACCGCCTTGCCGCCGCCCAGCGCCAGGTCGGCCATGGCGTTCTTGAAGGACATGGCCCGCGACAGGCGCAGGGCGTCCTCCAGCGCCGCCTCGGCGTCGGCGTAGGGCCACATGCGGCAGCCGCCCGCCGCGGGGCCCCGGGCGGTGGAATGCACGGCGATGATGCACTTCAGGCCGGATTTTTCATCCGAGAACGCATGGACGCCTTCATGTCCTTCGAAGGCGGTGGAATCGAACAAGGTCATGCCTGAAGAGCGCCCGAACGTGGAAGACGGTTGCTTGGCGTCCTACGCCGATGCGGCCCGGCTCACAACCCCGCCGCGGCGCGACTTTCGGCGCCACGGGCCGGCGACCCGGGGATCGGCGACGCCCCGGAGGGCAAGGCCGCCCGCGGGTCGCGGATGAAGGCGGCGACATCGGCCCACACCGTGGGCCCCTGCTTGTCGCGCATCAGAAGATGATAGCCGTGGGCGTAGTTGGCCGAGCGGTCGGTCGGCTTCAGCCGCGCCGCGGCGCGCCGGGCGGCGTTGTCCGGGATGATCTCATCGTGCGCGCCGTGCAGGTAGAGGGTCGGGACCTGGGCGGCGCCCACCGCCTCGGCCGCGTGGTCCATCATCGAGACCAGGCCGTAGATGGTGTCGGAGCGCGCGCCCCAGATCATCAGCGGATCGTGGCCCATGGCGATCAATTCGTCGCGGTTGTCGGTGGGCCTGATCTTTGAGGTCAGCCAGCGCGGCGGCTCATAGACCTTGCCGGCCGTGAAGTTGGCCGCGAACCACAGCAGGGTCTTGTTGGGCAGCGGCTGCTCGCGCCAGCCCCAGACGGCCGGGGACAGCAGCACCAGCCGGTCCGCGGCCGGCGGCCGGTCGCTGGCGAAGGCCTCCGCCGCCACCGCCCCGCCCATGCTCTCGCCGACGATGGCGACGATGGCGTGAGGATATCTGGCGCGGACCAGGGCCGTGATGGTCCTCAGGTCCTCGACCATCAGCTCGTCGCCCGCCCAGATGCCCCGGCCCGGCGAACGGCCGAAGCCGCGCTGGTCGTAGGCGTAGGTGGCGATCCCCTGCTCGGCCCACCAGGGCGCGGCCAGGTGGAAGGCGTTCGAATAGTCGTTCATCCCGTGGACGCCGACGATCACCGCCCAAGGATCGTCTTTGCGCTCGCCGGCCGGGTCCCAGCGCCGGAGGCTGAGCCGCGCGCCGTCGAAGCTGATCACCCCGTCATCCTCCAGGCGCGGGCCGGCGAAGGCGGCGGGCAGCGTGAACGAGTGCTGCACGACCAGCGGCGTGCAGCCGGTGAGCAGCAGGGCGAAGGCGAGGACGAGCAGGCGGGTCATGACTGAGCGCTAGAATCTCGCGCCCAACAGCCATCGCAACGCGACGGTTGCGCGCGCCTCCCTCCCGCCTCGCGGCGAGAGGGTTCGAGCAGAAGGCTCGGAACCTCCGATATTACGCGGGCTCACGCTGGGCGGCGGCGGCGGCGAAGAAGGCCTTCTCCTTGGCGATCATCTCCGCATAGGACGGCCGGGCCAGGATGGCGGCCACATAGGCGGCCGACTTCGGGTGCTTGGCCGCGTCGATCGGACAGCCGGCATGGCTGAGGTTGGCGAACGGGCTGGCGACGGCGATGTCGGCGAGCGTGATGCGGTCCTCCACCAGGAAGCCCGAGGCCGGGACCACGCTCTCCAGGTAGTCCACCAGCTTGGGGAACTCGACCGCCTGGGCCTCGTCGGCGGCGGCCAGGTCGCCGTCGCGGCCGAGGAACTTCGGCGCCACCACCCGGTTGAAAAACACCTTGCCCACGCAGGCCCCGACGATGGTGTCGGCGTACTCCTCGTACCAGATGGCCCGGGCGCGGGCCTTGGGGTCGGTGGGGATCAGGTTCGGCTCCGGCTTGATCGCCTCCATGTAGGTGATGATCGCGGTGCTATCGGAGATCAGGAAATCGCCGTCCTGGAAGCCCGGCATCTTGCCGAACGGGCTGGCCTGTTTGAACTCGGGCGGCCCGCCGCCCATGCCGGCGGCGACCAGCTCCACCGCCAGCCCCTTTTCGGCGGCGAACGCCAGGGTCTTGCGCACAAACGGCGACAGGGTGTTGCCAAAGACCTTCATGAGACGGCTCCCTAGTTTCAGGCGTCCGGCAGTCTCATCCGCCAGACACCCTTGAAATCCTCCGGATCGGCCGGCTTCCCGTGGCGCGTGATCATCAGCCTGCCCTCGCGGGCGAGTCCGACGGCCGTCGCGCCTACATGCGACAGTAGGCGCCGCCAGCCTTCGGGTTCAACCGCCCGGGCGACCTCTTCCGGCGAAACGGACTTTCCGGCGGGCAGTTTGCCCAGCAGATCGAAGATGGCCGCCTCGATAGGCGCACTCACGATCTACCCGCCCCGCTTCAGGGTCTCGCGGGCGATGACCACCTGCTGGATCTGGCTGGTGCCCTCGTAGATCCGGAAGATGCGCACGTCGCGATAGAACCGCTCGATGCCGTGGTCGGCCACATAGCCCGCGCCGCCGAAGATCTGCACCGCCCGGTCGGCCACCCGGCCCACCATCTCGGAGGCGAAGTACTTGGCCGCGGCGGCTTCCAGGGTGACGCTGTGGCCCGCATCGCGCGTGCGGGCGGTCTCCATGGTCAGCGCCTTGGCGGCCATGGACTCGGTCTTCGAGTCGGCGATCATCGCCTGGATCAGCTGGAAGCCGGCGATCGGCTGGCCGAACTGCCTCCGCTCGGTGGCGTAGGCCACGCAGTCGGCGATCAGCCGTTCCGCGACGCCGACGCAAACTGCAGAAATGTGCAGCCGCCCGCGGTCCAGCACCTGCATGGCGACCTTGAAGCCCTCGCCCTCGCGGCCCAGCCGGTTCTCGACGGGCACGCGGACGTTGTCGAAGATCACGTCGCAGATGTGGGCGCCCTGCTGGCCCATCTTCTTCTCGGGCTTGCCGACCGAGAGGCCCGGGAGGTTGCGCTCGACCACGAAGGCCGAGACCCCGCCCGCGCCGGGCTTCTCCGGATCGCTGCGGGCCATCACCGTGAAGAGGTCGGCCTTGTTGGCGTTGGTGATGAACCGCTTGGCGCCGTTCAGGACGTAGTGGTCGCCGTCGCGGATGGCGCTGGTCTGGACATTGGCGCTGTCGGAGCCGGCCTCCGGCTCGGTGAGCGCGAAGGAGGTGATGATCTCGCCCGAGGCCATGCCCGGCAGGTACTTCTGCTTCTGCGCCTCGGTCCCGAACATCACCAGGCCCTGGCTGCCGATGCCGACATTCGTGCCGAAGGTGGAGCGGAACGCCGGGCTGGTGCGGCCGAGCTCGACCGCCACCAGGCACTCGTCCTCCATGGAAAGGTCGAGCCCGCCATAGGCCTCCGGGATCGACAGGCCGAACAGGCCCAGCCCCTTCATCTCCTCGACCACCTCCGGCGGCACGAGGTCCTGCTCGGCGACCTGCGCCTCCAGCGGCCGCAGCCGCTCGGAGACGAAGCGCCGCACCATGTCGATCAGCTGGTCTCGGGTTTCGGCGTCGAGCGCCATGGTGGCTCCCCCCTAGTTGCAGGTCTTGTCGTCGGCGGCCTTGGTGAAGCTGCCCAGGGCCACGGCCACCACCGGCGGGCCGGTCCAGGTCTCGTATTGCGTGCCGCCGGCCGGCACGGCGCAGACCTTCACCGACTGCGGCGCGAGCTTGCTGCCCACCATCCGCAGCACGCCCGCCTTGTAGATGATCGGATAGTCGAGGCCATTCCAGACCTTCAGGTAGGTGGCCTTCTTCTCCGCCGAGCCGTCCAGCGCAACCGCGATCTGACCCGCCTTGGGCTTGACGTAGATGTCCTTCACCGCGCCGGCGGGGTGGGCGATGGCCAGCTTGCCCTTCTCGGTCTTGTCGATCACCGGCAGGTGGTCGTCGCCCAGGTGTACGGTCGCCCGCTCGCCGAACACCACCTGCAGGGCCGGGCCCTCCATCTTGGTGACCGGCTCGAAGAAGGCCTCGGCGCCAGCGTTTGTCCCGGCGGCGGCGGGCGGCGTCGC
>JAQGIX010000297.1 GCA_028290925.1 Phenylobacterium sp.
GATCTCGAGGCCCATCGAACGGGCGGAGCCCTCGATGATGCGCGATGCCGCCTCGACGTCGTTGGCGTTGAGGTCCTTCATCTTCTTTTCGGCGATCTCGCGCAGCTGGGTGCGGGTGATCTTGCCAACCGTTTCGCGGCCGGTGGTCTTGGCGCCCGACTTCAGGCCCACCGCCTGCTTGATAAAGAAGGTGGCCGGCGGGGTCTTGGTGACGAAGGTGAACGACTTGTCCTGGTAGACGGTGATCACCGTCGGCAGGGGCGTGCCCTTCTGTTCCTTCTCGGTACGGGCGTTGAATTCCTTGCAGAAGCCCATGATGTTGACGCCGCGTTGGCCCAGCGCCGGCCCGATGGGCGGCGAAGGCGTAGCGGCGCCCGCGGGCACCTGCAGCTTGATATAGCCCAGAATCTTCTTGGCCATCTTCTGCTCCTTTAGACCCCGGCGGGGTCGGTGAGCCGTGGTGCGAGGTTACGGTGGCCGCCCTCTCCCACGGATTTGAAAGGCCCCAGATACGCGGGGCGGTACTGACGGATCAGCCGATCTTCTCGACCTGGCTGTATTCAAGCTCGACCGGCGTGGCGCGTCCGAAGATGGACACCGTCACGCGCAGGCGGGTGCGTTCTTCATCGACCTGTTCCACGGCGCCGTTGAAGCTGGCGAAGGGACCGTCGGTCACCCGCACCTGCTCGCCGATCTCGAAGCTGATGGTGGGCTTCGGCCGCTCGACGCCCTCTTCGATGGCGCCGATGATCCGGGCGACCTCGCGCTCGGAGACCGGCATCGGCTTGGAGCCGGAGCCGAGGAAACCGGTCACCTTCGGGGTGTTCTTGACCAGGTGATAGGCCTCGTCGGTGAGGTCCATCTTCACCAGGACGTAGCCCGGGAAGTACTTGCGCTCGGAGTTGACCTTCCGGCCGCGGCGGATCTCCACCACGTCCTCGGTGGGGACCAGAATCTCGCTGAACGCGTCGTCCAGGCCCTGGGAATGGGCCTGTTCCTTGATGGACTCGGCCACCTTCTTCTCGAAGTTCGAGTAGGCGTGGACGATGTACCACTTGTGGCGCGGGTTGGAGGTGGTTTGCGCGGCTTCAGACATTGTTCTTTATCCACCCGTCGCCAGCTTGAGGATAGACGGGATCGCCCAGCCCCAGAGGGCGTCGACCAACGAGAAGAAGGCCGCCGCCAGCGCCACCATGATGGCGACCATCACCGAGGTGATCCAGGTCTCCCGGCGGCTCGTCCAGGTGATCCGGCGCGCTTCGGCGCGGACCTCGCGGAAGAACTGCGCCGGGCTGACGCGCTTCTTGGGCTCGGGCGTGGCCACGGCCGACGGCGAGGCCATCGCCGCGGCCGTCCGGGCGGCGCGGTTCCTCATCGCTTGCGGGGTCTGCCCCGGTTTCCTGGCCATGGCGGCTTTCTTCAAACTCTCAATTCTTGAGGGCGGCGGACGCCCGCGCCCCGGGTCTGGCACTCAGTATATAGGTGGCAGGAGTGGAGGGATTCGAACCCCCGGCCCTCGGTTTTGGAGACCGATGCTCTACCAGCTGAGCTACACTCCTACGCCGCAAGCCCCCGTGAGGGGAACCTGGCCCCCGAACAATGAACAGCGCGCCGGAAAGCGGTGAAGCCTGCCGGCGCGCTCGGCTCATCGCCGGAGCCGCGCGGTTTAGCAGGGGCGATCCTGGCGGGCAAGGCGGATCGATCGTCGCGCGCCGGCCGTTTCCAAGGCGACCCGCCGCCCTCCGAAAGGCCTTGCCATGCCCCACCGCGACATCGACAAAAGCTGGAACCGCGACGACGAGCAGAAGCCCGGCGCGCCGCCGCGCTCGGCCTATGAGCCGAAGGGATCCGAAGGCTCGGCGCGCAGCCGCAAGACCGCCACCGATCCGGCCTCCGGCGAGCCCAGCGGCCAGCCGCCCGCGCCGAACCGTTCGGCGAGCGACGACCGGGGCTAGCCCAGGCTCAGTGCCTGCACTGCAGGCCGGTGTACTCGACCTGCGCGTTGGCGATGGTCGCGCCGCAGGCGCCCGCGGCGCCGGCCACGCCGGTCACCGAGACCGCGACGCCCCTGGCGAGATCCACCTTGGCGCCGGTGACGTCCCAGGTCTTGCCGTCGGCGGTGACGGTGACGCAGTCGGGTTTCGGGGTCTTCGGACAGCCGACGGCCATGACGCTCTCGGCGGGCGGGCCGGCGTTCTCCGCCGCCTTGGCGCCGGAGACGCTGCTGTCGCCGCACCCCGCGCAGGCCAGGCCCAGGACAATGGCCGCCGCGCCTCCCAGAATAATACGCATGCTCTCCTCCCAGCACTTATCCGGACAAGATCCGGTTTGTCCGACTGTGCGCCTCGGCCAATGGGCCGGCAACGGGCAATTTTGACGGTCTGTCAAAATCGCAAGCGGCTGGTTTTCTTAGTCTTCCTTGGGGATTTCAGGGCGAGACCAGCGCCGCGGGACGTTCGGTCGCGGCCGGCCGATTCGCCTCAGGCGTGCAGAACGACAAAGGCCGCCGGGGATGAGCCCGGCGGCCTTCGGTGTTTTCTTGCCCCCCGCAGAGCGGCGGGATGGCGCCTGGCCTACTCGAGGATCTTGGACACCACGCCGGAGCCGACGGTGCGGCC
>JAQGIX010000299.1 GCA_028290925.1 Phenylobacterium sp.
ATCCGCAATCCGAACCCGTCGCCACCGGTGACCGGCGCGACGAGGCCCACCTCGAGCCCGACAAGGACCAGCTGGTCCGCGCCGCGTTCCTGACCCGTCCCGCCGAGCCGCCGCCGCCCGACGAGCACACCGGCCGCGTGGACGAGGGCCTGCCGGCCGAGCAGGGGCCGCCGGTCGAGGACCTCCGCGTTCCCCCCGCATCGCCGTCCGCCTGGGACGCCCGCCCACCCGACGACGAGCGTTGATCCGCGGGCGACTTCGGCCTATAGGTAGTTCGACGACCTAACTACCTGCATCGAGACCATGGCCCTCGCCGAACCCCTCGACATCACCGCGCTCGCCGACGCGCTCAGGCCCGGCCTGATGCGGGTCTCCCGCCGGCTGCGCCAGGAGGCCCAGAAGGCTGGCCTCTCCGCCCAGGACGCCCTGCTGCTCGGCCACATCCAGCGCCATCCGGGAATCGGCGTCTGCGACCTGGCCGAGGCCGACCAGACCTCGCGGCCGACCATGTCGAGCCATGTGAAGCGCCTGGAGGCCGCCGGCTGGATCGTCCGCCGCGAGGACGCCGAGGACGGCCGCCGCTCGGGTCTCGCCATCACCGCTGCCGGCGCCCGCCAGCTCGACGCCATCCGCCGCCACCGCAACGACTGGCTGGCCGCCCGTCTGTCCAAGCTCACCCCGGCCGAACGCGACCGCCTGGCCGCCGCCGCCGAGCCGCTGCTCAAGCTCGTGAGCCTCGAGCCGTGAGCCCCACCGACCGGATCCTGGACGCCCCGGAAATCACCGCCGACGCCGTCGAGACCGCCGGCGAGCAGGACGCCGTCGCCAGCGGCTGGATCATCCCGGCCATCATCGGCTCGGCCTTGCTGATGCAGGGGCTGGAAGCCACCGTGATGTCCAACGCCCTGCCGACCATCGCCCGCGCCCTGCGGGTCGATCCGCTGCGCCTGAACCTGACCATGACCATGTTCCTGCTGGCCTCGGCGGTCTGCCTGCCGGTCAGCGGCTGGATGGCCGACAAGCTGGGCGCGAAGAAGGTCTTCATGACCTCGATGGTGCTGTTCGCCCTGTCCTCGGCCGGTTGCGGCTTCGCCCAGAACCTGCCCGAGCTGATCGTCGGACGGATCTTCCAGGGCGTGGCCGCCTCGATGATGGCCCCGGTCGGCCGCCTGGTGCTGCTGCGCACCACGCCGAAGAGTGAGCTGGTGGGGGCCATGTCGGTGCTGACCATGCCGGCCCTGGTCGGCCCGGTGATCGGCCCCATCCTCGGCGGGACCATCGTCACCTTCTTCAACTGGCGCTGGATCTTCTACATCAACCTGCCGATCGCCCTGGTGGGCGTCGCCCTGGTGCGGGCCTTCGTGCCCAACGTGAAGGAGCAGGCGGTCTCGCCGCTCGACTGGCGGGGCATCGCGCTCACCGGCCTTGGCCTGGCGGGCCTGATCTTCGGCTTCGAGAACCTCGGCCGCGATTTTCTCCCGCCCGCCGAGGTCGCCGGCCTGTTCGCGCTCGTCGCCCTCTGCTTCGGCCTCTATTGGCGCCACGCCCGCAACAACCCGCACGCCATCATCGACCTGTCGATCTTCCGGGTGCGGACCTTCCAGACCGGCGTGGTCGGCGGCGGCTTCTTCCGCGTCGCCATGGGCGCAACGCCGTTCCTCTTGGCCATGCTGCTGCAGATCGGCTTCGGCATGTCGGCCTTCCGCGCCGGGCTGATGACCTTCATCTCCGCGGCCGGCGCCCTGATCATGAAGACCACCGCCCCGCCGATCCTGCGCCGTTTTGGGTTCAAGCAGGTGCTGGTGTCCAACGGCGTGATCTGCAGCCTGAGCTTCCTGGCCTACGCCTTCTTCAAGCCCTCGACCCCCCATTGGCTGATCATGTCGGTGCTGGCGATCGGCGGCTTCTTCCGCTCCCTGCAGTTCACCAGCCTGAACGGCCTGGCCTTCGCCGACATCGGACAGGACCGGATGAGCCGCGCCTCCACCACCTCCTCCATGGTCCAGCAGCTGGTCCAATCAGTGGGCATCGGGCTCGCCGCAACGCTCGTGCAGCTGATCAGCCGGTGGAAGGGCGAGACCCGGCTGGCCTGGGATGCGGTGACACCGACCTTCGCCGTCATCGGCGCGGTCACCTTCATCTCCATATTCTGGTACGTCCGCCTGCCCGCCGACGCCGGCAGCGAGCTGCACGGGCGCCGCGGCGGCGGCTAGAGCGACAGCCAGCAAAAGTGGGAACCGGCTTTGCGTCCGGCTGCGCGGCAAGACTCCCGACTTAGTCGCAGGGCGTCGTCTCGCCGGTCGCCAGGTCGATGCGGAAGCACTGCCGCTCGCCGCTCCCGCAGTCCTCGATCAGCAACGAGATCTCGTCGCCGTCGGCGTCCGGGTGATGCGCCTCCAGGAAGACCAGGGCCGCGGCCTCGAAACTCGACGCGGTCACGCGTCGGCCGCGCGACGGGGTCTCGTCCTGGCCATGGACCGAAAAGGCGCGGGCTCGCGGCATAGGCGGATCCTCCACCACCCTGACAACGCCCGGGATCGACGAAGGATTCCGCCACGGTCCGGCGTCTTGAACCCCGGCGGGAACGCCGCGGCGGTTCCCACACAAAATGGGGCCTTTGGAGGCTTGTCGAACGGCGTGCGCGCCGCTAGCGAATTTGCACGGCTGGCCGATCCGATCGGCAGGCGGGGGCGCCCCGCAAGGGGACGCGCCAACGTCGGGGGCGACGTTATTCCCGAATGTGAGCTAATGGACGCATCGGAATCCCAAGCGGCCGGCGAGGTCGAAGACACCCCCGGCGAGGCCCTGTCGTGGGAAGACGCCGTGCCGGACGCGGCCCGCCGCGCCGCCGTGGACCTCAGGAGCCAGATCGCCGCGCTGCGCCAGCAGGTGAAGGAAGCGCAGGACACCTTGCGCGATCACCACCGCCGCCAGGAAGCCCGCACCTTCAAAGGCTAGGGGCGTTGACCTCGCCATCCTGATCGCGGACGGGCTGTGCGGCCTCGTGCTCGGCCTGGGCGGCGAGCCGCGTCCACAGGGCCGCCAGCTCCAGGTGCGAGGCCCGCGCTTCGGCGACAACGGCGCCCTGCCCGAGCTGCAGGTGCATGTCGGCCAACTCCCGGTAGTGCGCCGCCCGCTCCGTCGGCGACAGGCCGGTCATATCGCGACCATCAGAGTGTTGGGTATCCGACATAGGTCCCCCAACGCCGCCCGCGGCGGGCGGTTGCAACCGCCGCGGGGATTTTCGGCCGTCGCGCCGCGCTGTTGCTACCGGAAGATCCAGTCGCTGGCGGTGATGGCGGAAGGCGCGACGTTGTCGATGGTGGCCACCAGCGTGCCCCACTGGTCGGCGGTCCCGGGGCCGTCGCGGTCGAAGTAGATCCAGGTGTCGCCGTGACCGTCGGAGAGCAGCTTGATGTAGCCGTCGGCGA
>JAQGIX010000436.1 GCA_028290925.1 Phenylobacterium sp.
AGCCGCAGCGGCTCCGGCCCGACGGCCAGCAGCGCGGCCAGCACGCCGACGTGCGCCGCGACGCTCAGAGCCGCCCAGGCCAGGCGGCTGCGATGACCAGGTTTCACATCCCACCTCCCCGTCATCCTCCGGTCGCCGCCGGCGATCCGGGGGACCCAAGCGGCGGCGCCCAACGGGCCGCTCGGCCTGGGTCCCGCGGACGAGCCGCGGGATGACGGTTAGGCCGTCAGGCGAGCACGATCAGCACAACCCGGCGGTTCGCCTGGCGGCCGTTCCGGTCGTTGTTGGGCTGGGCCGGCGCGTCGGGGCCGTAGGAGATGGTGGCCATCCGGTTCAGCGCCACGCCGTGCTGGTTCAGGTAGCGGCGCACCGCCTCGGCCCGTTCCTCGCCGAGCTGGTAATTGTAGGTCTTGGGCCCGGTGTTGTCGGTGTGGCCCTGGACCTCGATGTAGACGTTGCGGTTGTCGGTCTTCAGCTTCTCCACGAAGGCGTCGAGCCGGGCCTGGGCCTCGGGCGACAGCTCGTGGCGGTTGACGCCGAACTTCATGCTGTCGTCGGAGAGCACCTCCGAATAGAGGAACTTGCCCTCCGCCAGCTTGCCGGCCGCGGTGGCGCGGTCGAGGGCGTCCTTGGCGGTGCCCTCCACGGCGGCCACGTGGTTGTCGGTGGCGTCCACCCGGCCGCCGACCATGGCCACCTGGTCCTTGACGAAATTCTTGGTGGCGCAACCACCGAGGCTCAACGCCCCAAGGGCCACGGCCCCTGCCATCATCACCATGCGCATGCTGTCACTCTCCGTTCCGTAGTCCCACACCGGCTTGAGCGTGCAAGGGTGCGAGCCCCAGCACGGCTGTTTTCGGGCGCGTTTGTGGCGGAGAGCGGGCTACGGCCGAGCTTGGAGGGCTGGGCGGTTCTGGAGAGGCGTCGTCAGGAGGACGAGCGCCAGGGGTGGTCGGCGCCGCCAGATGCGCCCCCCGAGGGGGAGCTGTCGCGACGCGACTGAGGGGGTGGAGAGGCAGCGCGGTTGGGGGGTGGTGAGTGGGCTTCAACCCCCTCCGTCGCCTGCGGCGACACCTCCCCCTGGAGGGGAGGATTTTTGAGCCCGAGCGCCTCGCAGATCCGCGCGATGTGGGCGTCGAGGGGATCGGCGGTGAAGCCGTCCGACAGCTCCTCTTCGTCGAGCAGCATTTCGAGGTTGTCGACCAGGACCTCGGCCTCGGCGTCCTCGTGCTCCGTCCAGATCAGCCGCTCCAGGGTCGCGCGGACCCGGGCCCGGCGCTTGGCGACCCGGCGCTCGGCGTCCTGGCGGACTTCGGCGCGGTCTTCCAGCGCCTGGCGCTGGGCGTCGCGCTGCAGCCTGGCTTCGAGGGCCAGGGTCTGGCGGACCGACCGCGAGGCGCGGTGGAAGGCCAGGGTCAGGCTGGCCTTGTCCTCCGGCGCCTCGGCGGCGAAGGCGGATTCGTTGAGATGCCGCGCCAGGCCGAGGCCCAACGCCGCCAGCTCGGCGAGGATCGCGCCGTGCCGTTCCGTCATCTCCGTGCGATCGACCATGAACAAAAGAAGAACATGAAAAGAGGGCGGGGTCAAGGAAAAAGTGAACCACGGAACCCACGGAACCCACGGAAAGGCCCCGGCCGCGTGGCGCGCTTGACCGAGCGCCGCCACGACGCCCGCATCGCGCGGCTCGCCGACACGCGTCGGCCGAGCCCCCTGCCCGCCGCCTGGCTGGGGGATTCCTGCGGCTGGTGGGAGGGCGATAGGCTGATGATAGCGACGCTCGGCCTGCGCCCCGGCGTGACCCACCGCGGCTTCCACGTCTATGTCTCCGGGAGCGCGCGGCAGCGCTTTACGCGGACGGGGCCGGCCGAGCTGTTCTGCGAAGTCACCATCGAGGAGCTGGCGCTCTATACGCGGCCTTGGCGCGCAATGGCGGGGAGCCCGGCCAATGGCGGATCTACGAATAGGCCTGCCACGAGGGGAATTGCTCGCTGCCGAACATCGTGGCCGGGCGCGGGGCGGAGAGGTGGCGGGACGGTAGCGAATGATCGCTTTCGATACTTCTACGGTGGAGCCGAGCCGGAAGTCGCCGTCAGCGACATGCCCCCGACAACGCTGAGCATGCGAGGAGCGCGCCCCACGGCTATTTCGGGCGCATGGTGAAACGAGTGGGCTAAGGCGGACTGGAGGTAAGCAGGCGCCAGTGCCCAATATCACGCGTAGCGCGAGCTACGCGGTTGCTCCAACCCACCGGTTGCGTAAAGTGCCTCGAGCGAGGGGCGTTTTTTATGTCGAGCCGAGTTCTGTCCGAAGCCGCGTTCGCGCGCGTCATTCGCGCAGGAGATTCGCAGCGCTTTGAGATCGACCTCAAGCTACACCGCGAGAGCCTACTCAACGACGCGGTTGCCTTCGCAGGGGCGAAGCCAGCCTCGCTGCCAACACCGCACGCCACGGTTCTTCGCGGCAAACCTTGTGTCTCCTACAGCGACTTCAGCACGCATCTGATCCTACGGGCCATTGCGCGCCATCTGCAGCGCAGGTTGAAGATTTCGCTCCCAAATCGCGACCGAATAGTACGTGGCGTGATCGAGTCGCTCATGGACGCGACCCCGATGTATGTGATGCGGAGAGATATTACCTCGTTTTATGAGTCCATACCGCTCGGCTCGCTTCGCGAAACTCTATTGTTTGACACAGCCAGCTCAGCTCAAGTGCGAGCATTCTTGCGTGTATACTTCGAACAACACTGCTCTGGAAAGATTTGTGGCCTTCCCCGCGGGATTGGTTTGAGCGCCGTATTGGCGGAGATCGCAATGCGCAGATTCGACCAGCGCGTTCGCGAAATACCAGGGGTCTACAAATATTTTCGCTTCTCCGATGACATGATCATATTTTCCTACCGACCCGCATCGGACCTTGCGCCATTAGTTGCCGATGCAGTCCCGGAGCCGATGCAATTTAACAAGACAAAATCCTACGACGTATGTCTTGCCGATCCAAAGAATTCCACGTCCGAGGTTGGGTTCGAGTTCTTGGGCTACCGGTTTGACGTGTCGGCC
>JAQGIX010000358.1 GCA_028290925.1 Phenylobacterium sp.
CATCTCCAGCACCACCGCGCCGTGCGCCGCGGCCCAGAACATGCGGCCGATCTCCACCGGGTCGCCGGCCAGATCGCCGGAGGCCACCAGCTCCTCCACCCAGGCGCTCATCTGCGTGCTGGCGCGCTGGGCGGCCGCCACCAGCTCGGGATAGGCCTCCTCGTCCGGCTGGTCGAAGTCGAACATCAGCTTGTAGGTGTCCGGATGCTCGAAGGCGAAGCGGATGTAGGCCTCGGCCACCGCCGCGCCTCGCGCCCGCACGCTGAGATCGGAGGCGCGGGCGCGCTCGATCTCTTCGGTGAGCTGCTCGTAGCCGGCGGCCCGGACGGCGGCCAGGATCTCGTTCTTGTCGCGGAAATAGCGGTACGGCGTCATCGGCGAGACGCCCAGCTCGGCGGCCAGCTGGCGCATGGTGACCGCCTCGGGGCCCTGCTCGGCGAACAGCCGCTCGGCGGCCTCGCACAGCCGCTCGCGGAAATCGGCGACATCGGCCTTGGAGAGGACGCGGGGCATGCTGAAGGTCTCTTACAAGAATTGACTTGCGCAGCGCTAACTCTTACGAGATAAATTTACAACGTAAGTTTCAACCAGGGGAAACGGCCATGGACGGCGACGTGCGCATCAATCCCTATCTGGCGGGCAACTTCGCGCCCATCCGCAGCGAGGACGACTTCGACCTCGAGGTCACCGGCGAGATTCCGCCCGAACTGCGCGGCGCCCTGTTCCGCATCGGCCCCAATCCGCAGTTCGAGCCGCGCGATCCGAACCACCACTGGTTCGTCGGCGACGGCATGGTGCACGGCTTCTACCTGGCGGACGGCAAGGCCAGCTACCGCAACCGCTATGCCCGGACGCCGAAGTGGGAGGTGGAGCACGCCGCCGGCCGCTCGCTGTTCGCCGGCTTCAACCCGATGCTCAGCGACCCCTCCGTGGCGGGCAAGGACTCCGGCGTCGCCAACACCAACATCGTCTGGCACGCCGGGCGGCTGATGGCGCTGGAGGAAGCCCACGCCCCCTTCGAGATGGATCCCAGGACCCTGGAGTCCCGCGGCTACCGCGAGGCCTATGGCGGTCGCGTCACGGCCCACCCGAAGATCGATCCCACGACCGGCGAGATGGTCTGGTTCGGCTACGGCGTCGGTGAGACGCCGCTTTCGGCAGGCATGAGCTACGGGGTGACGGCGGCCGATGGATCGGTGACGCAGCGGCAGGATTTCCAGGCGCCGTACTCGTCCATGGTCCACGATTTCATGGTCACCGAGAACCACGTGCTGTTCCCGATCCTGCCGCTGACCGGCAGCCTGCAGCGGGCGATGACCGGTTTGCCCGCCTTCGCCTGGGAGCCGCAGAAGGGCTCGTTCGTGGGCGTCATGCGCCGGGACGCCGACGTCTCGACGATCCGCTGGTTCAACACCGAGGCCTGCTACGTCTTCCACCCGCTGAACGCCTATGAGGCGGACGGCAAGATCGTGGCCGACGTCATGCGCTATGACGTGGCGCCGCTGTTCCCCAACGCCGACGGCTCGCCGGGCCGCAACACCGCCGCCCGGCTGGTGCGCTGGACCTTCGATCTCGCCGGGAATTCCGACGCCATCCACGAGGAGCCGCTGGACGACCTGGACGGCGAGTTCCCGCGCGTCGATCCGCGCGTCGAGACCCTAAGGCACCGCCATGGCTGGTACGCCGCCGATCCGGGCCACGCCCAGACCATCAAGCAGAGCGCCATCGCCCACCTCGACCTGCAGACCGGCAAACGCCAGGTCCATGCGCTCGACGCCGGCGACCTGACCTCCGAGCCGGTGTTCGTGCCCCGCTCGGCCGGGGCCGCCGAAGGCGACGGCTGGATCACCGCCGTGGTCTGGCGCGCCGCCGAGGACCGCAGCGATCTTCTGATCTTCGAGGCGCTGGATATCGCCAAGGGGCCGATCGCCACGGCCAAGGTCCCGCGCCGCGTGCCCTTCGGCTTCCACGGCAACTGGGCGTCGTTCTAGGCGCTCAGCTGTCCTCGCAGTCGATCTCATCGACAGGCGGGTCGCCTGCCAGAGCTCGACGGCCGGCGTGCCGTCGGAACAGAGTTCGTCCTTGGCCTCGACCTTGGCGGCCGTGTCGTCCGGCGCCTCGATCCAGGCGGCGGCCTGGATATGCCGGCTGCGATCCACTCGATATGCGCGATAGGTAGCCATCGGAAAGCTCCGCCTCGAGGTCTGCGAAACGGCTCAGCCGGACCACAGTTGCCGAACGGCGATATCTGATTTCGTCAGACCAGTTGGCCGTGGCAGTGCTTGAACTTCTTACCGGATCCGCAGGGGCAGGGGGCGTTGCGCCCTGTCTGTTCCCAGCCGGCTGGCAGCGCGCTCACCGGCAGGGCCTGGCGCTCTTCGGCGGCCACGTTGTCCGGCAGGAATCCGCGCTCGGCTTCGTTCTCGCCGGTCATCGGGTTCATGTGCACTTCGAACATCTGCCCGGCCGGCGGGGCCGGCGGCTCCTCGAACTGGAACTCCACTGTCATCAGCCAGCGGGTCACTTCCTGGCGCAGGTCCACCAGCAGCTTCTCGAACAGCGAGAAGGCCTCGGTCTTGTACTCGTTCAACGGGTCGCGCTGGCCATAGCCGCGCAGGCCGATGACGTTCCTCAGGTGGTCCAGGTGCATGAGGTGCTCGCGCCACTGCATGTCGATCATCTGCAGCAGGAAGCTCTTCTCCACGGAGCGCATGTGGTCGCCCACCAGGCCCTCGCGCTCGGCGGCGCGCGCCTCGGCGGCCCTGGCGATCCGATCCTCGATCTCCTCGTTGGCGATGCCGTCCTCGGCCGCCCAGTCCTTGATCGGCAGCTCCAGGCCCAGGTAGTCGCGGACGTGGTTCTCCAGCCCCTCGACGTCCCATTGCTCGGCATAGGCCTTGGGCGGCAGGTGGCGGCTGACCAGGTCCTCGATGGTGTCGCGCCGCATCTCGCCGATCACGTCGGAGATGTCGGTGGCCGACATGAACTCCGCGCGCTGCTCGAACACCGCCTTGCGCTGGTCATTCACGACGTCGTCGTACTTCAGCAGGTTCTTGCGGATCTCGTAGTTGCGCTGCTCGACCTTCTTCTGGGCGGTGGCGATGGCCGAGTTCAGCCACTTGTGGGTGATCGCCTCGCCTTCCTGGACCCCGAAGGTGCGCATGATCGAATCCAGCCGCTCGCCGGCGAAGATGCGGAGCAGGTCGTCCTCGCAGGACAGGTAGAACTTCGAATGGCCGGGGTCGCCCTGACGGCCGGTCCGGCCGCGCAGCTGGTTGTCGATCCGCCGGCTCTCGTGCCGCTCGGTGCCCAGCACGAAGAGCCCGCCGGCGGCCAGGGCCCGCTCCTTGAGGTCCTTGATCTCGGCTTCGATCCCGGCGCGGTGCGCGGCCGAGACCTCCGGCGTCACCTCGACGCCGGCCTTGATCTGGTCCTCGCGCCAGTTGAGCAGCTTCATGTCGACGTTGCCGCCGAGCTGGATGTCGGTGCCGCGGCCGGCCATGTTGGTGGCGATGGTCACCGCGCCCGGCACGCCGGCGTCGGCGACGATCATGGCTTCCTGCTCGTGGTAGCGGGCGTTCAGCACATTGTGCGGGATGCCGGTGGTCTTCTTGCCGCCGACTTCGAACTTGTGGGCCTTCAGCAGCTCCGACAGCTGCTCGGACTTCTCGATGGAGACCGTGCCCACCAGGATCGGCTGGCCGCGCCTATAGCAGTCCTCGATCTGGGTGAGGATCGCCTGGTTCTTCTCAGCGGCGGTGCGATAGACCTCGTCGTCGTCGTCGATCCGCACGACCGGACGGTTGGTCGGGATCTCGACCACTTCCATCTTGTAGATGTCGAAGAACTCCTGGGCCTCGGTGGCGGCCGTGCCGGTCATGCCAGAGAGCTTCGAATAGAGCCGGAAGTAGTTCTGGATGGTCACCGAGGCCAGCGTCTGGTTCTCGGGCTGGACGACCACGCCTTCCTTGGCCTCGATCGCCTGGTGCAGGCCTTCCGACAGCCTGCGGCCATGCATCATGCGGCCGGTGAACTCGTCGATCAGCATCACCTCGCCGGCCCGGACGATGTAGTCCTTGTCCTTCAGGTAGAGGACGTTGGCCCGCAGCGCCTGGTTCACGTGGTGCACCACCGAGACGTTGGCCGCGTCGTAGAGCCCCGCGGAATCCTCCGCCAGATGGCCGCCGGCCATCAGGGTCTCCTCGATGACCTCGGAGCCCGCCTCGGTCAGCATCGCCTGGCGCTGCTTCTCGTCGTGCTCGAAGCTGGTCTCGTCCTGGATCAGCTCCTTCACCAGGGCGTCGATGGTCCGGTAGAACTCGGAGCGGTCCTCGGTGGGGCCCGAGATGATCAGGGGCGTGCGCGCCTCGTCGATCAGGATCGAGTCGACCTCGTCGACGATCGCGAAGTTGTGGCCGCGCTGGACCATCTCGCTGGCGTCATAGACCAGGTTGTCGCGCAGGTAGTCGAAGCCGAACTCGTTGTTGGTGCCGTAGGTGACGTCGGCGTTGTAGGCCGCCTGCCGCTGGCCCTGGCTCAGGCCGTGGACGATGACCCCCACCTCCAAGCCCAGGAAGCGGTAGATCTGGCCCATCCACTCGGCGTCGCGCTGCGCCAGGTAGTCGTTGACGGTGATCAGGTGCACGCCCTTGCCGGCCAGCGCGTTCAGATAGACCGGCGCGGTGGCGACCAGCGTCTTGCCTTCGCCGGTCCGCATCTCGGCGATGCCGCCCTGGTGCAGCACCATGCCGCCCACCAGCTGCACGTCGTAATGCCTTTGGCCCAGTGTCCGGCGCGCGGCCTCGCGCACCACGGCGAAGGATTCCTCCAGCAGGTCCTCCAGCGTCTCGCCGCGGGCGAAACGGTCCCGGAATTCCTGCGTCTTGGCGCGCAGATCGTCGTTGGAGAGCACCTCGATCCCGGGTTCCAGCGCGTTGATCCTGGCGACCCGCGCCAGCATCGTCTTGACCTTGCGGTCGTTGGTGGAGCCGAAGAACCGTTCGAACATGCTCAAGGGGGAGGTCCGGATTGACGGGCGGCGGCCGTGGATCGGCCAGAATTCCCGCTCATTTTGAGGGCGCGCGAGACTTAAGCAGCCCCCCCTCCAGTGTCAACGCGACCATAGGGCGTAGGGACCAAAGAAAAAGGCCCGCTCGTGAGGAGCGGGCCCATCGCTGATCTCAAAACAGCGAAGCTTAGAACACCTCGAACAGGCCGGCGCCGCCCATGCCGGTGCCGATGCACATGGAGACCATGACGTTCTTGGCGCCGCGGCGCTTGCCCTCTTGCAGGATGTGGCCGGCAAGCCTGGCGCCGGTCATGCCGAAGGGGTGGCCGATGGCGATGGAGCCGCCGTTGACGTTGTAGATCTCCGGATCGACGCCCAGCCGGTCGCGGGAATAGAGGCACTGCGAGGCGAAGGCCTCGTTCAGCTCCCACAGGTCGATGTCGCTGACCTTCAGCCCGTGGCGCTCCAGAAGGCGCGGCACCGCGAACACCGGGCCGATGCCCATCTCGTCCGGCTCGCAGCCGGCCACCGCCCAGCCCTTGAACACGCCCATGGGCTCCAGGCCGCGGCGCTCGGCTTCCTTGGCTTCCATGATCACCACGGCCGCCGCGCCGTCCGACAGCTGCGAGGCGTTGCCGGCGGTGACGAACTTGCCCTCGCCCTTGACCGGCTGCAGCTTGGCCAGGCCTTCCAGCGTGGTGTCGGGCCGGTTGCACTCGTCGCGGTTCACCTCGTAGTCGACGATGGTCTCTTCGCCGGTTTCCTTGTTGACCTGCTTCATCCTGGTCTTCATCGGCACGATCTCGTCGCGGAATTTGCCGGCCTGCTGGGCCGCCGCCATCCGCCGCTGGGATTCCAGCGAGAATTCGTCCTGGTATTCGCGACTGATTTTGTAACGCTCGGCCACCACGTCGGCGGTGTCGATCATCGGCATGTGGAAGGCCGGGTACATCTCGGTCAGCCTGGGGTCGTTGTTCTCCGCCGTGCCGCGCCCGGGCGGCATGGAGATCGACTCCACCCCGCCGGCCACCACCACGTTGGCGCCGTCGTTGCGCACATAGCTGGCGGCCGCGGCGATGGCGTTCAGGCCCGACGAGCAGAAGCGGTTGATGGTCACGCCCGAGGTGGTCACCGGCAGGCCCGCGAGCAGCGCCGCCTGGCGCGCCGGGTCGCCGTTGGGATGGGCCACATTGCCCAGGAACACGTCCTCGACGGCGTCCTTCTCGACCCCTGAGCGGTCCACCGCGTGCTTGATGGCGTGGGCGGCCATGCTCATCACCGGCGTCATGTTGAATCCGCCGCGGCCCGACTTGGCCAGACCGGTGCGTGCATATGAAACGATGACGGCTTCGCGCATTTGAAATGATCCTCCCACCAAGAATTCGCCTCGGCCTTAACCTGACCGTTTGAGGGCTCGGTCCAACCTTTGCATCGCACGACGTAAATGGCTAGGGACGGGCGGCGCCACGGCGCGACGCCCGTCTCCCGAACGAGGACCCTTGAATGGCGGCAGCCCTGCCTCTCCGCCCGGCGCAGCTTGCCGGTCTGATGCTCGCCATCGGCCTGGGCCTGGCGGCCTGCGGCAAGGGCGGACGGGTCGAGGCCCCGCCGCAGCGCGGCGATCAGGCGGTGGCCACGGTGGACGGCAGGACGGTCTGGGCCTCCGACGTGAAGCGCGAGGCGGTGTCGCAGGGCCTGATCGGGGAGGGCGAGCCGCTCGACGTCTCCTCCGACCTGTTCCATCGGGTGCTGGACCAGGTGGTCGACCAGAAGCTGCTGGCGACCGAGGCCGTGAAGCGCAAGCTCGACAAGGATCCGCTGGCCCAGCGCCGGCTGGCCGGCGCCCGCGAGCGGGTGCTCGGCGACATGCTGGTGGAGAGCGTGGTCGCCGACGCGGTCAACGAGAACGCCATCCGCGGGCTCTATCAGGAGCAGCTGAAGCTCGCCAAGCGCTCGGAGGAGATCCACGCCCGCCAGATCGTCGTGCCCACCCAGGCCGACGCGGAGGGCGTCAGGAAGCTGGTCACCTCCGGCGCCTCCTTCGAGGCGCTGGCCATGGAGAAGTCCACCGACGCGGCCACCCGGTTCAACGGCGGCGACATGGGCTATTTCACCACCGACGTCATGCCCGAGCCCTATGTGGCGGCGCTGAAGACCGCCAAGCCCGGCCAGTTGGTGGGCCCCGTGGCCGTCGACGGCGGCTTCGCCCTGATCAAGGTCGAGGACCGCCGGCTGGAGCAGCCGCTGACCTTCGAGGCCGCCCGCCCGCAGATCGTCCGCTTCCTGACCTACGACCAGATCCGCGACCTGTTGGAGAAGCTGCGCGGGCGTTCCAAGATCACCAAGCTGGTGAAGCCCGACGGCGCGAGCCCGCCGAGCCCGCCGGCCGATGCGCCGAAGACCACGCCCGCGCCGCCCGCCAAGGGGGTCAAGCCATGAGCCGCAAGCCGACCGCCGCCTCGAAGGCGCTGGAAGCCGCCGCCAAGCCCGTCGAGGTGGTCGGCCAGACCCTGGAGCGCGCCTTCGATCCCCTGACCAGCGCGCTGAAGCGGGCCGCCCTGCGCCGCGCCGACCGACAGGCGCGGCAGTTCGACGCCGCGCCCGCTCCGGCGGCGGTCACCCCAGCCTCGAAGTCCGCGCTGCGGGTCTCGCCGCTGGCCGTACCTTTCCCGGCCATCCCGCCGATCGCCGGCGTCGAATTGGCCACTGGCCGCGCCGGCTTCTACAAGCAGGACCGCGAGGACCTGCTGGTCATGTGCTTTCCGGAGGGCGCCAGCGCCGCCGGCGTCTTCACCCGCCACGGGGTCGGCTCGGCCCCGGTCGACTGGTGCAAGCGCCACCTGGCCACGACCAAGGGCGAGGGGGTCCACGCCCTGGTGGTCAACGCCGGCTGCGCCAATTCTTTCACCGGCAAGCCGGGCGCCGACGCCGTGCGCCGGGTCTGCTCCACCGCCGCCAAGCGCTTCGACTGCCGCCAGCGCGACGTGATGGTGGCCTCCACCGGGGTCATCGGGGTGCTGCTGGACGACAGCAAGATCACCCACCGCCTGCCGGAGCTGGAGCAGCGGCTGAAGGCCGACAACTGGGCCGCCGCGGCCGGCGCGATCATGACCACCGACACCTTCCCGAAAGGCGCCTACGCCGAGGCGGTGATCGACGGCCATCCGGTCAGGATCGCCGGGATCTGCAAGGGCTCCGGCATGATCGCCCCGGACATGGCCACCATGCTGGCGTTCGTCGCGACCGACGCGGCCATCTCGCCCGGCGCGCTGCAGATCCTGGCCTCGCTCTACACCCGAAGCACCTTCAACGCGGTGACGGTCGACGGCGACCGCTCGACCAACGACACGCTCCTGCTGTTCGCCACCGGCAAGTCCGGCGCGCCGCGCATCAGCCGGGCCGGGGACCGCAGGCTTGCCGACTTCCGCGACAAGCTGGAGCATGTGCTCATGGACCTCGCCCAGCAGCTGATCCGCGACGGGGAGGGCGCCTCCAAGTTCATCAAGGTCACGGTGGCCGGCGCCGAAAGCCACGCCTCGGCCCGCAAGATCGCGCGGACCATCTGCGAGAGCCCTCTCGTCAAGACCGCCTTCGCCGGAGAGGACGCCAACTGGGGCCGCATCGTCATGGCCGTGGGCCGCGCCGACGAGCCCATCGACCGCGACAAGCTATCGGTCAGGTTCGGGCCCCTCTGGGCCGCCCAGGATGGCCTGGTGGCCAAGGGCTACGACGAAGCCAAGATGAGCGCCTACATGAAGAACCAGGAGCTGGAGGTCAGCGTCGACGTCGGCGTCGGCCGCGGTTCCGCCGAGATGTGGACCTGCGATCTCACCAAGCGCTACGTCGAGATCAACGGCGACTACCGATCGTGATCGGCGGCCCACTTCTATTTCCGCTCATCCCCGCCTTCGCGGGCAGCAGCGGCTTGTAGGTTGAGCCTCGAATGAGCGAGCCCAAGCCGCTGCTGCTGGTCGTCGCCGCCGCCCTGGTGGACGTCGATGGCCGGGTGCTGATCTGCCAACGGCCGCCCGGCAAGGCGCTGGCCGGCCTCTGGGAATTCCCGGGCGGCAAGGTCGAGGCCGGCGAAACGCCCGAAGCCTGTTTGATCCGCGAGCTCGACGAGGAGTTGGGCATCCAGGTGACCCTCGCCTGCCTCGCCCCCTTCGTCTTCGCGAGCCACGGCTACGAGAGCTTCCATCTGCTGATGCCGCTCTACCTCTGCCGCCGCTGGGAGGGCCAGATCGTCGCCCACCACCACTCGGCGCTCGCCTGGGTGAAGCCGGTGAAGCTCAGCGACTACCCAATGCCCCCCGCCGATGCGCCGCTGGTCGCCTGGCTGCGGGATTTGCTCTAGCGCCGATAGCTCGCCCGCGTCGCCACCCGGGCCGGGTGGGTGGCCTCAACGACGCACTGGCCGGTGTCGGCCATGGCGTGCTGGCCCAGGCAGAAGATGTCCTCGTACTGCGGACCGGCCGCGGCCAGGCACTGGTAGAGGTTGAGCTTGGCGATGCGCAGGCACGAGGCCGTGCGCGGCTCGCTCATCAGGGCGTGACCCTCCCCGGGCTCGCCCAGCACGTTCAGCGCCGCCACCGCCACCGCCCGCGTCACCACCGGGCCGGCCGCCCCGCCGTGGCGACCGCCCTCGGCCATGGCGGCGTAGAGCCGGGCGCTGTCCTGCGAGCTCGCGCGATAGGGCTCCGACGACAGCTGCTTCACTCGCGCCAGCCGGCCGCGCGGATCGGCGACCTCGCGCTTCGACCAGGCCTGGTGCTGCACCGAAGAGGCGGCCCGCTTGACCTTCAGG
>JAQGIX010000364.1 GCA_028290925.1 Phenylobacterium sp.
CGGGATCCGCCGCATGAAGTAGCCGGCCGGATAGAGGGCGAGCGTGATCCACTCGGCGCTCAGCATCTCCGGGGTCATCAGCACGCGGCCCTGGTCGGTGGCGGTGGGCGACAGGAACTGGAACTCGACGTCGAGGCGCTCGGCGCCGGCGGGTGGGGTGACGTGGAAGGCGAAGACCTCGACCGGGTCGCGGATCCAGGGGACGACCTGGCCATTGGCGCGGATCGTGAGCCCGGCCACGCCGTAGAGGGCATTGCGCGGGCTGTGCCCGCCCGGGATCCACTCCGGATAGAGCAGGGTCATCGGGCCGGGGCCGGTGACGGGGATCGTCTCGTGGATGCGAAAGATGCGCCGTTCGAGGTCGGTGGCGTCGACGTCGAGCTTCAGCGTTCCCGGGTAGGCCAGGTCGCGCGGCGCCGCGATCGGCGGCGGCATGGCCGCGGGTTGCGGGCCGGGGGAAGGCTGGGCAAGCGCGGGGGCGGCGAGGGCGAGCGCCGAGCAGGCGGCCAGGACGGCGGATTTCAACGCGGGCTTAGCCTCATGGAGCCGGAAACGACCGTTCTTAGAGATCGATTCGCAGAGCTCGACCGTACCGAAGGAAAAAGGGCCGCGGATCGCCCGCGGCCCTCGCTGGTCACGTCAGCAATCGACGCTTAGCACTTGTAGTACATGTCGAATTCCACCGGGTGCGGATGGAGCGCGAGGCGCATGACCTCTTCCATCTTCAGCTCGATGTAGGCGTCGATGAAATCGTCATCCATGACGCCGCCCTTCTTGAGGAAGCCGCGGTCCTTGTCGAGGTTGTCGAGGGCTTCCTTCAGGCTGCCGCAGACTTCCGGGATCTTCTTCTGCTCGCGCGGCGGCAGGTCGTTGAGGTTCTTGTCGGCCGGGGAGCCCGGATCGATCTTGTTCTCGATGCCGTCGAGGCCGGCCATCAGCAGGGCCACGAAGGTCAGGTACGGGTTGCCCATGGGATCGGGGAAGCGGCACTCGAGGCGCTTGGCCTTGGGGCTGTCCACGTGCGGGATGCGGATCGACGCCGAGCGGTTGCGCGAGGAGTAGGCCAGCTTCACCGGAGCCTCGTAGCCCGGCACCAGGCGCTTGTAGGAGTTGGTGGTGGAGTTGGCGAAGGCGTTGATCGCCTTGGCGTGCTTGATGATGCCGCCGATGTACCAGAGGCAGAGATCCGACAGCCCGGCGTACTTGTCGCCGGCGAACATCGGCTTGCCGTCCTTCCAGATCGACTGGTGCACGTGCATGCCCGAGCCGTTGTCGCCGAACATCGGCTTGGCCATGAAGGTGGCGGTCTTGCCGTAGGCGTGGGCCACGTTGTGGATCACGTACTTATAGAGCTGCAGGCGGTCGCCCATGGTGATCAGGTCGGAGAACTTCAGGCCGAGCTCGTGCTGCGCCGGGGCCACCTCGTGGTGGTGCTTCTCGGGCTGCATGCCGAGCTCGCCCATGACCGCCAGCATCTCGCCGCGCAGGTCCTGGCCGGAGTCGATCGGATTGACCGGGAAATAGCCGCCCTTGGGACCGGGGCGATGGCCCATGTTGCCTTCGGGATACTGCTTGGGCGAGGAGACCGGCAGCTCGACCGAGTCGTAGGAATAGCCGGTGTCGTGCGGGGCGGTGTTCCAGCGCACGTCGTCGAACACGAAGAACTCGGCCTCGGGGCCGAAGAACACGGTGTCGCCGACGCCGGCCGACTTCACGTAGTTCAGCGCCGCCTTGGCGATGGAGCGCGGGTCGCGGTTGTAGGGGGTGCCGGTGTCCGGGTTCACCACGTCGCAGAACAGCGCCATCGTGGTCTGCTGGTAGAAGGGGTCGATGATCGCCGTCGAGAGGTCCGGCCGCAGCTTCATGTCGCTCTCGTTGATCGCCTTCCAGCCGGCGATCGAGGAGCCGTCGAACATGGTGCCGTCGGTGAGGAAGTCGTCGTCCACCAGATCGATGTCGAAGGTGACGTGCTGCATCTGCCCGCGCATGTCGGTGAAGCGGACGTCCACGTACTTGACGTCCTTCTCCTTGATCTGCGCCAGGATGTCTTTGGCGGTCGTCATGGTCTGAAAATCCCCTTTGGTGGTCTCGATGGAAATGGCGGCCTAGACGGCGGCGGCCCCGGTCTCGCCGGTGCGGATGCGCATCACGTCCAGGATGTCGGAGACGAAGATCTTGCCGTCGCCGATGCGCCCCGTGCGGGCGGCCGCGGCGATGGCCTCGAGGGCGCGCTCCAGCTGATCGTCGGGGATCACCACCTCGATCTTGATCTTGGGCAGGAAGTCCACGACGTACTCCGCCCCGCGATAGAGCTCCGTCTGGCCCTTCTGGCGCCCATAGCCCTTGGCCTCGATGACCGTCATGCCCTGGACGCCGAGTTCCTGAAGGGCCTCCTTCACCTCGTCCAGCTTGAACGGCTTGATGATGGCTTCGATCTTCTTCATGGCCCGACTGACATTCGCCCCCGGCGTTCGCGGCGGACGGAGCACGCGGGGCGCGGCGGGCACAAGCGCGCGCGCGGCGCAGCAGCGCCTCCACGCCCATCAATCCGGCTGACGCCCAAGAAATGATCAGAAGACGCCCAAGAATCGCGCACCGCCGGATTGCCCTTGTGGAGCGGCTTGCGGCGCCTAGGATCGCCCCGCACCCGGCTCGGAGGCGGGCGAAATGGCGGGCGAACCAGGCCCGTCATCATCCGCGCCCGCCGGATCGGATATGGCGGCGAACCGGACCTGGCGGCCGCGGGCCGGGCCCTGCTGAAGATTGCGGCGGAACGCCGAGCCTGAACCCGAGGATTGATCGCCATGCCGCGCCTTTATCTGATCCGCCACGGCAAGCCCGCCGCCACCTGGGGCGACGCCGACCAGGATCCGGGCCTCGACGAGACCGGCCAGGCCCAGGCCCGCGCCGTCCGCGACTGGCTGCTGGCCTTGCCGCAGGACGAGCGGCCGAAGCGGGTGGTGAGCTCGCCGCTGCGCCGCTGCCGCGAGACCGCCGAGCCGACGGCCGAGGCGTTGGGCGTCGCCGTCGAGATCGATCCGATCGTCGGCGAGATCCCGACGCCGGCCGCCCTGCACCCCACCGAGCGGGCGAGCTGGCTGCGCCAGGTGTTCCAGGGGACCTGGGGCGAAATCCAGGGCGACCTCGACTACGACCAGTGGCGGCGCGACATCGTGGGCTCGCTGCGCGCCCGCGGCGACACGGCGGTGTTTTCGCACTATGTGGCCATCAACGCCGTGGTCTCGCACCTGCTGCGCGACGAGCGGGTGCTGAGCTTTCGGCCCGACCACACCTCGATCACCGTGCTGGAGACCGACGGCACGGGCTTGACCCTGGTGGCCAAAGGACGCGAAGCCAGCACCGGAGTCCTCTGAACGGGAGCGGGCCTTGCCGGCGCGACAGATCCTTACGGTCGCCGAGACGGCCCGCGCCGACCAGGCCGCCATCGCGGCCGGGACGCCGGGCGCCGTGCTCATGGAGCGGGCCGGCGCCGCCGTGGCCGATGCGATCTGCGCCCGCTTCCGGCCCCAGCCGGCGATGGTCGCCTGCGGGCCGGGCAACAACGGCGGCGACGGCTATGTGG
>JAQGIX010000386.1 GCA_028290925.1 Phenylobacterium sp.
AGCGCGTCCACGGTCTGCGGGGTGGGGTCGACGATATCGAGCACGCGCTTGTGCGTGCGGATTTCGAACTGCTCGCGCGACTTCTTGTCGATGTGCGGCGAACGGTTGACGGTGAATTTTTCAATGCGAGTCGGCAGCGGGATCGGCCCGCGCACGGTGGCGCCGGTTCTCTTAGCCGTGTTCACGATCTCGCGGGTGGAATGGTCCAGCACGCGGTGATCGAAGGCTTTGAGCCGGATGCGGATGTTCTGACGATCCATATCGCTCTTTTCGTTTCCCTACAGACGGCGGCCCGCCCGCGTGATCTTGACCATTTCAAAGACCAACCCGAACTCTCAGAGAGAGCCCGTACGCGTAAGTCCGCACAAACGACTTAGGCCCGCGCGAAACCCGCGAGGGCCCAATCCCGAAACGCTACAAATGCACTGTCTCGAGCCGTTCTGCGAACCGCGTCTAGCCCTTGCGAGCTACAGCCGATCCAACAGGAGGCGCGTAGATACCTATACGACTCGCTCCCGTCAAGGCCGTGCCGGCGTCTTCGGCCCGCGCCCGCCCCGCCCTCCTGGCCTAACTGCCGACGCTGACCCCGCCCGAGCCCATCACCATCTTGGAGATCGGGCCCTTGACCTCGCGGGCGTGGACGTCGCCGGAGCCGGCGATGCGCGCCTTCAGGCTGTCGGCCGTGCCGCCGAAATCGACGTCGCCGGAGCCGGCGATCGACACGGTCATCGAGGAGGCGTGGCCGCCGGCCACCTTGACGTCGCCGGAGCCGGCCACCCGCACCTGCAGCGGCCCGGACATGGCGCCTACGGTCACGTCGCCGGAGCCGGCCACCTCGACCTCCACGGGACCGCGCACGTCGGCGGTCGTCACATCGCCCGAGCCGGCCACCCGGATCTTCGCCTCGCCGGCCGAGCCGGCGCGGGTGTCGCCGGAGCCCGCCTGGCTCAGGCGCAGCCGGCCCTCCACATTGGCCACCGTCCAGTCGCCGCAGCCGGCGTTACCCAGCTCCAGGCTGGCCGAGCGGCCGACCGAGCCGAACACCGCCCCGCCGGCTTCCACCTTGGCGTCGCGCGGCGTGCGGATGACCACCTGCGGCATGTCGCGCCAGCCCACCTCGCCCACGCCGCGGACCTCGATCGAGACGTGCTCGCCGGAGCCGCGGCAGTTGCGGATGCGGTGGCCGAGGTCGCCATCGACGATGGTGCGCCCGCCGAACGAGCGGATCTGCAGCGGCAGCCGCGGATTGGTCGACAGGAACTCGACCTTGATGTCGCTCCGGTTCTCCGGGATCACCGTCACGCGGGCGACTGCGTCCTTGACCTCGACCGAGGCGGCGTCGGCCGCGCCGGCCGCGGCGCAGGCGGCGCTGGCCGCCAAGAGCATCAGGAGAAATCGCATCGTCTAGCTCCTCAATCTCGATGTCCGACGGCGCCCGCCTCGCGAGGGCCTTCGTCGATGGTCACGTGGCCGGCGCCGCTGACCGAGCGGGTCACCGCGCCGGTGACCTGCTTCACCCGGATGCCGCCGATGCCGGAAATGCGGGCGTCGAGGGTCTCGGCGACGCCACCGAACTCCACCCCGCCCATGCCCGACACCGAGGCGCGCATGGTGGTGGCGCGGCCGCCGGCGACGCGGACGTGGCCGACGCCGGAGACCCGGGTCTCCATGGGCCCGGCGAAGTCCTCGACCTGCACCCGGCCCGCGCCGGAGAGCGTGGTGTTCATGCCCTGGCGGACGCGCACCGCGTGGACGTCGGCGGCGCCGGAGAGGCGCAGGTCCAGCCGGCCGACGGCGCCCAGGCGGACCGAGCCCGCGCCGGATTCCAGGATGTTGGCGTCGCCGGCCACATCGGCCACCGTCCAGGTGCTGCAGCCGGAGTCGTGGAGCTCGAGGCTGGCGGAGCGGCCGACGGCGCCGAACACCGCCCCGCTGGCGGAGATCACCACGGCCTTCGGGGTGCGGATCACCAGCTGCGGGATGGCGTCGGCCTCGACATCGCCCACGCCGCGCACCCAGGCGGTGGGATGGTCTGAGCGGTGATGGCAGTCACGGATCCGGTGGCCGAGGCGGCCGTCGATCACCGTCGTGCCGGCGAAGCTGCGGATCTCGATGGGCAGCTTGGGATTGGCGGTGACCACCTCGACCTTGACGTCGGTCCGGTCCTCCGGGACCACCGTGACCCGCGCCACGGCGTCCTTCAGCTCGACGGCGGCGGCGTCGGCGGCCCCGGAGCCCGCCAGAACAGCGACCACCGCCATGGAAGCAATCGCAAGACGCATCGACCCAGTCCCCAGTTCAGTCCCCAGATGGAAGCTAGTCCCGCCAAACAATCGAAGCAGCTTAATTCGCTGTCATGACTTTCCGGTCATCGGCGCCGCCGCGAACGACAAAGGCCGCCGGGGATGAGCCCGGCGGCCTTCGGTGTTTTCTTGCCCCCCGCAGAGCGGCGGGATGGCGCCTGGCCTACTCGAGGATCTTGGACACCACGCCGGAGCCGACGGTGCGGCC
>JAQGIX010000396.1 GCA_028290925.1 Phenylobacterium sp.
AGGGTCAGGTCGGTGCGCGGTGCGACCCCGTTCGAAAGCCTGGCGCGGGTCAGCTCGACGGTGCGGGTGTTGCTGGTCACCATGCCGTTGGAGATCGACAGCAGGCTACGGTCGGCGGCCAAGGTCAGGTAGGCGCTGGCCACCTCGCTCACCAGGATCAGCCGCACGGACCGCGCCCCGGCCTCGCTGGCGAAGAACTGGTCCTGGGCCGCGTGGGTCAGGCTGCGCAGCCGCCCGAACACGTCGAGTTCGAAGGCGGTGAAGCCCAGGCTGGCGTCATAGCTGCGGGTGACCGTGCTCTGCGAGGTTGCGGTCCCGCTCGCGCCGACCCGGCTCTTGCTCTCGGTCCCGCTGAGGTTGGCGTTCACGTGCGGGAACATCTGCGCCCGCTGGACCACGTATTGAGCGTGGGCGATCTCGATGTTGGCGATGGCGATCCGCAGGTTCTGGTTGTTGGCCAGCGTCTCGTCGATGATCGCCTGCAGGTGTGGGTCCCTGAAGATGTCGCGATAGCTGACCGACGGCAGCGTGGCCGCGCTGAGCGGAGGATAGGCCGGGCCGGTCGGCCAGGTCGCGGGCATCGCCGGCGCCGGTCGGACATAGTGCGGCTCGAGGGTGCAGCCGGCGAGCGTCGCAGCCACGAGGCCCAGGGCGAGCAGCCGCCTCATGCCGGAGCCTCCGCCTGCCCGGCCGGCTTTGGAGGGGTCTCCCCGGCTTCCTTGCGGCGGCGGCGGAACAGCTTGCGCACCAGGACGAAGAACATCGGCACGAAGAAGATGGCGAGCACCGTCGCGGTGAGCATGCCGCCGATCACCGCGGTGCCGATGGCGATCCGGCTCTGCGCCCCGGCCCCGGTGGCGATGGCTAGGGGGAAGACGCCGAAGATGAAGGCCAGGCTGGTCATCAGGATCGGGCGCAGCCTGGTTCGCGCCGCCTCCACCGCGGCCTCCACGGGGCCCTTGCCCTGCCGCTCCGCGCCCTCGGCGAATTCGATGATCAGGATCGCGTTCTTGGCCGAAAGGCCCATGGTGGTCAGCAGGCCCACCTGGAAATAGACGTCGTTGGAGAGCCCGCGCAGCATCACCGCGATCGCCGCGCCCACCAGGCCCAGCGGGATGACCAGCAGCACCGCGAACGGCACCGACCAGCTCTCGTAAAGCGCCGCCAGGCACAGGAAGACCACGATCAGCGAGATGCCATAGAGGATCGGCGCCTGGCCGCCGGAGAGCTGTTCCTGATACGACAGCCCGGCCCAGGCGACGCCCAGGCCCGGCTGCTTGGCCGCCAGGTTGGTCATGGTTTGCATCGCCTGGCCGGTGCTCTGGCCGATCGCGGCGTCGCCTTGGATCTCGTAATTGGAGATGCCGTTGAAGCGCATCAGGGTCGACGGCGCCTGGCCCCAGCTGACGTGGGCGAAGGCGGAGAACGGGGCCATCGGTCCCGTCGTCGTGCGCACGAACCAGGACCCCAGGTCCTCCGGTCGGCGGCGGTAGGGCGCATCGCCCTGCACATAGACCCGCTTCACCCGGCCGCGGTCCACAAAGTCGTCCACGTAGGTGCCGCCCCAGGCGGCGGACAAGGTGGAATCCACGTCGGCCTGGAGCATCCCCAGCGCGCCGGACTTCTCCGTGTCCACCTCGACCTTCAGCGCAGGTGTGTCTGGCAGCGCGTTGAGACGGACGCCGGTCATCGTCGGGTCCTGACCCGCCTGGGCGATCAGCGCGTCGACCTCCTGCTTGAACACCGCCTGAGGCACGGCCGCGGCGTTCTGCACCTCCATGGTGAAGCCGCTCGACTGGCCGAGGCCGCGAATCGGCGGCGGGTTGAGCGCGAAGAACTGCACGTCGCGCAGGCTGGACAGCGCCCGGTTCGCCCGTTGGGTGATGGCCTGCGAGGTGTTCTGGGCGCCGGTCCGCTGAGCCCACGGCGTGAACGCGATGAAGCCCCGCCCGGCGTTCTGGCCCGCCCCCGCCGGGCCCTGGCCCAGCACGGTGTAGATCGCGGCGACGTTGTTCTTCTCCTGGGTCAGGAAATAGTGCTCGATCTGCACCGCCGCCGCCTGGGTCCGCTCCAGCGTCGCGCCCGGCGGCAGGGTGAATTGCAGCTGGGCGACGCCCTGGTCCTCGGCGGGCAGGAAGCTGGTCGGCAGGCGCAGGAAGACCACCACCAGCACGGCGACGATACCGGCGAAGACCAGCATGGCCAGCCACATGTGCTCGATCACCACCTTCACGCCGCGCCGGTAGCGGTCAGCGTTGCGGTTGAACCTTGCGTTGAACCAGTCGGCGAAGCGCGCCTCGATGCGGTCGACGATGTTGCCCTTGCCGTGCTCTTCCGGCCGCTTCAGCAAGGTGGCGGCGAGCGCCGGCGACAGGATCAGGGCCACCAGCACCGACAGGATCATCGACGAGACGATGGTGATCGAGAACTGCCGGTAGATCACGCCCACCGAACCGCCGAAGAACGCCATCGGCAGGAACACCGCCGACAGCACCATGGCGATGGCGATCAGCGCCATCTGCACCTGGTCCATGGACTTGATGGCGGCCTCGCGGGGGGTGATGTCCGGCTCCTCGCGCATCACCCGCTCGACGTTCTCGACGACCACTATAGCGTCGTCGACCAGCAGGCCGATCGACAGCACCATGCCGAACAGGGTCAGGACGTTGATGCTGAAGCCCGCCACCGCCAGGATGCCGAAGGTTCCGAGCAGCACCACGGGAACGGCGATCGCCGGGATCAGGGTCGCGCGCCAGCTCTGCAGGAACACGAACATGACCAGCACCGCCAGCACGATGGCGATGCCCAAGGTCTGGATCACCTCCTGGACCGAGAGCTTGATGAAGGCGGTGCTGTCGTTCGGGAATGCGTAGGCGAAGCCCGGCGGGAACAGCTTGGCCTGTTTCAGGATCGCGGCGCGCACCAGGCTGGCGGTCTTCAACGCATCGGCGCCGGGGGCCAGACTGACCGCGATGCCGGAGGCCGGATGGCCGTTCAGGCGGCTGAAGGTGGTGTAGCTCTCGCTGCCCAGCTCAACCCGGGCCACGTTCTGCAGGAACACTTTCGAGCCGTTGGTCTCGGTCTTGACGACGATCCGCCGGAACTCCTCGGCCGTCGTCAACCGCGAACGGGCGGTGACCGTGACGTTCAGCATCTGGCCGGAGGGCGACGGCTCGCCGCCGAGCTGGCCGGCGGCCACCTGGGTGTTCTGGGAAGCGATCGAGGTGATCACGTCGCTCGGCATCAGGCCGTAGCCGGACAGCTTGTACGGATCGAGCCAGATGCGCATGGCGTACTGGGAGCCGAACACGCTGATGTCGCCAACCCCGGGGATGCGTCCGATCGGCTCTTGCAGGTTGGAGACGAGGTAGTCGGAGACGTCGCCGCTGGTGACCCGATCGCTCGCGTCATAGATC
>JAQGIX010000418.1 GCA_028290925.1 Phenylobacterium sp.
CCCCTGGCCGCCGCCGAGCGCGCGGCCCGCGCGGTGGCCGAGGCGGTGCAGGCGGCCAAGGCCTGGCGCACGCTGGACCTGCCACTGGTGGCCATGGCCGATCGTCTGGTGAGGCCGACGGCCGAGATCCGGGTGGAGCACCTCTGATGTCCACGATCACGGTCCGGCTGGTCGTCGAGGGCCAGGTCCAGGGCGTGGGCTTCCGCGCCTGGATGGTGCGCCGGGCCACGGCGCTTGGCGTCGCGGGCTGGGTCCGCAACTGCAGCGACGGCTCGGTGGAGGCCCTGGCCAGCGGTGACATCGCCGCGGTCGAGGCCTTCGTCGCCGCCTGCGGCGTGGGACCGGAGGGGGCCCGGGTCCGCGCCGTCCGGCGTAGCCCGGCCCAGGACGACGGCAGCCGGGGCTTCCGGCAGAAGGCGACGCTCTGATGGTCGAGATCTCGGGAACCGCGCCCGCGCGTTTCGCCGCGGTGAAGGACGCCTTCGCCGCCAACTTCGACGCCGGCGAGGAGCTCGGCGCGCGCTTCACCCTCGTTGAAGCCGGCGAGGTGGTGCTCGACATCTGGGCCGGCCACGCCGACCGGGCGCGGACCAGGCCGTTTGACGCCAGGACCCTGACGCCGATCTTCTCCACCACCAAGGCCATCGCGGCCCTGCTGATCGCCCGGCTCGTGGATCAGGCCAAGCTCGCCTACGACCAGACGGTGGCCTCGGTCTGGCCGGAGTTCGCCCAGGCGGGCAAAGGCCAGATCACCGTCGAGCAGCTGCTGTCGCACCAGGCCGGGCTCTCCGGCTTCCCCGGCGAGATGGATCCCGCCGAGTGGTTCGACTGGGATGCGATCTGCGCGCGGCTGGCGGCCATGGCGCCGCTCTGGCCGCCGGGCACGGCCAGCGGCTACCACCCGATCACCTTCGGCTATCTGGCCGGTGAGATCTTCCGCCGCGTGGAGGGCCGCACCATGGGGACGGCGCTGCGCGAAGACCTGGCCGGGCCGTTCGGCCTCGACCTGTGGATCGGCTTGCCGGACTCGGAGTTCGGCCGGGTCGCCGAGCTGCAGCGGCCGACCGCGCTGCCGGACTTCGGCCACCACAACGACGCCACCCGCGCGGCCTTCCTCACCCCCTGGTCACAGCCGGGCGGCCGCAGCCAGGCGGAGTGGCGGCGCATGGAGATCCCCTCGGCCAACGGCCATGTCACGGCCGACAGCCTGGCCCGGCTGATGGGCGCCCGGGCCAACGATGGCTGGCTGGACGGCGAGGACATCCTCTCGCCAGCGGTGATCAGCGAGGCGGCGCGCGAACGCATCCGCGGCCAGGACCTGGTCCTGCCCTTCGTGATGAGCTGGGGCGCGGGCTTCATGCGTAACGAGGTCGTGCATCCCTGGGGGCCGGGCGACCAGACCTTCGGCCACTCCGGCTGGGGCGGCTCCTGCGCCTTCGCCGATCCGCAGACCAGGCTGGCCGGGGCCTATGTGATGAACAAGCAGTCCACCCAGCTGCTGGGCGACGACCGCCCGCGGCGGCTGATCGAGGCGGCTTACCGGGCTCTCTAGGGATGGGACCGCGCGCCCGGGCCGGCTCTGCCGTCCGGCGTCCGGGCGCGCGCCCTCGCGGCGGCTACTTCTTCTTGGGCAGCATCGCCCTGATCTCGGCCTGGGTGGCGTTGATCGTGGCGGCGCCGTTGTCGACAGCCAGCGCGGCGGTGTCCACGGCGAAGCTGTCGGCGCCCATCCGGATGGTCGCCACCTGCTTGCCGCTGGCGTCGGCCTTCACCTGGGTGACCTGGCCGATCGAGAGGCCGGTCTTGTCCTTCACGGGCAGGCCGGCGGTGACGGTGGCGCCGGCGGTCGCCCCGGTCGTGGCGCCGACGGTCGGGTCCGTGGAGGCGGGCGGCGAGGTCGCCGCGGCGGGCGGGGCGCTGGGCATGGTGTTCGGCGTGCCGGCGGGCTGGGCCGCGGCCGCCGCAGGTATCAGGATGAGGGCGGCGCCGAGGACGGGAATGAAGCGCATGGGGTCTCCCTAACGTTTGTCGTTGTGCCCCGACGTCGCCACGGTCGGCGACCTTTTGGGCCGGGCTTTGACCTGGCTGTGGCTTCTTCGGGGCTACGGCCCAGCCCGTTCAGGACAGCCGCGGCCTATTCCCGGGCGGTGGGGCGCAGCCGGTCGAGCCGCAGGCGCTGGCGCTCGTCGGTGAGCCTGCGAAGCGCCCCGAAGGCGATGACGAAGGCGGCCAGGCCGCTGGCGCCGGCCAGCAGGAACATCAGGAGGATCTGGTACTTCACCGCCTCCACCGGATCGAGGCCGGCGAGGATCTGGCCGGTCATGATGCCGGGCAGGGTGATCACCCCGGCCGCCGACATCTGGTTGATAATCGGCATGAGGCTTCGCCGGAGGGCCTCGCGGAGCAGCGGGGCGGTGGCCTCGTGGAAGCTGGCGCCGAGCGCCAGCTGGGCCTCGATGGACGAGCGCTGGCGGCCGACGCCGCCCAGCAGGCTGTCGAGCGCCAGGCTGCCCGAGTTCAGCACCGAGCCCAGGATGATGCCCACCAGGGTCACCGCGTAGCGGGCGTCGTACCAGGGATGCGGCCGGATCGCCGTGACCAGGGCCAGGCCGACGGTGACCACGGTGGCGATGGCCACGCCGCCGGCGCTGAGCGCCAGGCCCGTGGCGCCCTTGAAGGTCCGCTCCGGCCGCGCGGCGATCTCGCGGGCGGCGATGGCCGACATGACCAGCACGATCGCCAGGGTGGCGGCGGGGTGGTGCAGGGCGAAGACCAGCCTGAGCAGGTAGCCGACGGCGACCAGCTGGACCACCATGCGCCCGGACGCCAGGAGCACCTGGCGGTGCAGCCGCAGGCGCAGCGCCACCGACAGCAGGGCGTCGAAGGCCACCAGGGACGCGGCGATCGCCAGATCGGTGGGGCTGAGCGAGATCGGGTTCACGCCATGGCTTCCATCTTGCGGTCGCGCATCAGGAAGCGCCGCGCGCCCAGCCGTTCGGCCTGGCGTGGGTCATGGCTGACGATGATCACCGCGCATCCCGCCTTCAGCCGCTCGCGCAGCACCGCTTCGACCTCGCCCACCGAGTCCGGGTCGAGCGGGCCGGTCGGCTCGTCGAGCAGCAGGACCGGCGGGTCGAGCACCAGGGCGCGGATGATGGCGAACCGCTGCCGCTCGCCGGTGGAGAGCCGCAGGACCGGGCTCTCGAACAGCTCGGGGCCGAGGGCGAGGCGGGCGGCCAGGGCCTTGGCGGCGGCCTGCCGCTCGGGCGCGAAATGCTCGGCCACGTGGTCGCGCCACCAGCCGGACTCGGCGGCCACATAGGGAACGGTTCGGCGCCAGTCGGCCGCCGACAGGGTGGCGCGCGGGACGCCGTCGAGGCTCACCTCGCCGGTATTGGGATCCAGGTCGGCGACCATCCGAAGGAACAGGCTCTTGCCGGAGCCGGAATGGCCGGCGATGGCGGCGCAGTCCCCGGGCGCCAGCGCCAGGTCGAAGGGCCCGGCGAGCGGGCTCTTCAGGTCCCGCAGCACTAGTCTTGGCGGGTCGGCGGA
>JAQGIX010000050.1 GCA_028290925.1 Phenylobacterium sp.
CGCCGATCGCCGCGGCGGCCGGGCGGCGCCTCTTCAGGGAGCGGCTGAGCCCGCGGCAACTGGCCGGCGGGGCGCTGGCGGCGCTGGGCGTGGTGATGACCGCCTTGGGCTAGGCGGGCGGCGGCGAACGCTGCTAGGCCTTGGCTTCCAGGGAGGCTTGCATGGCGCAACCCACGGCCGCGGCGGGCGGACAGTTCGCGATCGGCGGCGACATGGTGGTCAACCGGCTGGGCTTCGGCGCCCTGTGGGTGACCGGCCCCGACGTCTGGGGCGAGGCCGCGGACCGCGCGGCGGCGCTCGAGCTGCTGCGCGAGGTGGTCCGGCTGGGCGTCAACCTGATCGACACCGCCGACAGCTACGGCCCGCACGTCAGCGAAGACGCGATCCACGACGCGCTGTCGCCCTATCCGCAGGACCTGGTGGTCGCCACCAAGGGCGGCTACACGCGGCCGCACCCCTATGCCTGGATCCCGCTCGGCCGGCCGGACTACCTGATCCAGTCGGCGAAGCTGTCGGCCCGGCGGCTGGGGGTGGAGACCATCGACCTGTGGCAGCTGCACCGGATCGATCCGAACGTGCCGATCCACGAGCAGTTCGAGGCCATCGCCAAACTGCGCGCCGAGGGCGTGATCCGGCATGTCGGGCTCAGCGAGGTGGGCATCGAGGAGATCGAGACGGCGCAGGCCTACTTCCCGGTGGCCACGGTGCAGAACCTCTACAATGTGGCCAACCGGCACTCCGAGGCGGTGCTCGACTGGTGCGAGGCGCACGGGGTCGGCTTCATGCCCTGGTATCCGCTGGGCCAGGGCAGCGTGCTGTCCAACGAGACCCTGCATCGGGTGGCGGCCAAATACGACGCCAAGCCCAGCCAACTGGCGCTCGCCTGGCTGCTGCGCCGCAGCCCGGTGATGCTGCCGATCCCCGGCACCGCCAGCCTGGCGCACCTGCACGAGAACGTCGCCGCCGCGGCGATCACCCTGGCGGACGAGGACTATGAGGCGCTGTCGGCGATCGGCGAGGACCGGGCGCGGCGGTCCTGAGGGTACGTCCCGCCGCCTGGACATTGACCTTTGTCGCCGCGCGTTATGCAATGTGATTACATATCGGGTTCGGAGCTTCGCGGATGGCAGGGGCGATGCGGATGTTCGTGGCGGGTTTGCTCGCGCTGCTGTTCGCGGGCTTCGCCGCGCCGGCGCTCGCCGGGGAGGCCCAGGTGGCGGTGGCCGCCAACTTCACCGAGCCGGCCAAGGCGATCGCGGCGGCCTTCACCGCGGCCACCGGCCACAGGGCGATCTTGAGCTTCGGCGCGTCGGGCCAGTTCTATGCGCAGATGGCGCACGGCGCGCCCTATGAGGTGTTCCTCTCCGCCGACGCGGACCGGCCGAAGAAGGCCGAACAGGATGGGCTGGCGGCGCCCGGCACGCGGTTCACCTACGCGGTGGGCCGGCTGGCGCTGTTCTCCAGGACGCCGGGCCTGGTCGATCCCGCCGGGGCGGTGCTGAAGACCGGCAGGTTCAACAAGCTCGCCATCGCCGATCCGGCGGCCGCGCCCTATGGTGCCGCGGCGATCCAGACCCTGCGGCGGCTGGGCGTCTATGAGGCGGTGAGGCCGAAGCTCGTGCAGGGCGCCTCGATCACCCAGGCCTACCAGTTCGTGGCGACCGGCGCGGCGGAGCTGGGCTTCGTGGCGCTGTCCCAGGTGGTGGGCGAGCCGGGCGGCTCGCGCTGGGTGGTCCCGGAGCGCGACCACGCCCCCATCGACCAGCAGGCGATCCTGCTCGACACCGGCCGGAAGAACCCGGCGGCCAAGGCGTTCCTGGCCTTCCTGAAGGGGCCGCAGGCGCGCGCGATCATCCAGCGCTACGGCTACGGGGTCCGCTGAGTGGAGCAGGTCGTCTGGACAACGGTCGAGCTGGCCGGCCTGACCACGCTGATCCTGCTGGCCATCGCCGGCCCGCTGGGCTGGTGGCTGGCGCACGGCCGCGGCTGGTGGAAGGAGGCGGTGGCCGCGGTGGTCTCGCTGCCGATCGTCCTGCCGCCGACCGTGCTCGGCTTCTACCTGCTGATCGCGCTGGGACCCCAGAGCCCGCTGATGAGCCTGCTGCACCCGTTCGGCGTGCGGACCCTGGCCTTCACCTTCACAGGCCTGGTGATCGGCTCGGTGATCTATTCCCTGCCGTTCGCCGTGCAGCCGATCCGCAGTGCGTTCGAAAGTATCGGGCCCCGGGCGCTGGAGGTGGCCGCGACGCTGCGGGCCGGGCCGCTGGACGCTTTCTTCAGCGTCGCCCTGCCGCTGGCCCGGCGAGGGTTCGTCACCGCCGCGGTGCTGGTGTTCGCCCATACGGTGGGGGAGTTCGGGGTGGTGCTGATGATCGGCGGCGCCATTCCGGGCAAGACCGAGGTGGTGTCGATCCGCATCTTCCAGCTGGTGGAGGCGCTGCAGTTCGAAGAGGCGCACCGGCTGGCGGCGGGGCTGGTGGCGTTTGCCTTCGTGGTGCTGTTCGCGCTGCTGATGCTCGAGCGGCGGGCCGGGGCGCGGTCGCGATGACCGGGCCGGCGGAGAGCAGCGAGATCCGCTTCAGCCTGACCGGCGCCTTCGGCGACTTCCGCCTGGCGGCCGCGACGACGCTGCCGGCCTGGGGCGTGACCGCGATCATGGGCGCGAGCGGGGCCGGCAAGACGACGCTGCTGCGCTGCCTGGCGGGGCTGGCGCGCGCCGAGGGCCATGTGGCGGTGGGCGAGGCCGTCTGGCAGGGGGCTGGGGCCTTCACGCCGACCCACCTGCGCGGGGTGGGCTACGTCTTCCAGGAGCCCAGCCTGCTGGCGCACCTGTCGGTGCGGGCGAACCTCGCCTATGGCGCCAGGCGGGCCGGTGACCGGCCCGGCCCGGGCCTGCAGGAGGTGGCGGGGATGCTGGGCCTGGAGGGGCTGATGCATCGATCGCCCGCGGCGTTGTCGGGGGGCGAGCGCCAGCGCGTGGCGATCGGCCGCGCCCTGCTGGCCAGGCCCATCCTGCTGCTGATGGACGAGCCGCTCTCCAGCCTGGACGCGGCCAGCAAGGCCGAGCTGCTGCCCTATCTGGAACAGCTGCACCGTAGCCTGCGGCTGCCGGTGATCTACGTCAGCCACGACGCCCTGGAGGTGGCCCGGCTGGCCGACCGGGTGGTGCGGATGGAGGCGGGCCGGCTGACCGCGGTGCGCGCGGCGGCCTCGTCCGACCCGCTGGCGATCCTCGGCGAGGACGAGATCAGGACCCTGGCGCGGGCTGCGCTGGCCGCGGGCCTGGAGGTCGGCGGATGAGCGGGCGGGGCCTGAGCGCCAGCGTCAGCCTGAAGCGGGGCCTGTCGCCGCGGGTCAGCCTGGAGCGGGTGGCCTTGATCGAGGCGGTGGAGGAGCTGGGTTCGATCACCGCGGCCGCCAAGCGGCTGGGGCTCAGCTACAAGGGCGCCTGGGACATCGTCCAGGCGCTGAACAACCTGTTCGAGACGCCGCTGATCGAGGCGGCCCCCGGCGGCAAGGCGGGCGGCGCAGCGCGGGTCACCCAGCGCGGCCATGAGGTGGTCAGCGCCTTCCGGCGGGTGCAGAGCGAGATCGACGCGGCGCTGGCCAAGCTGGAAGCCGGCCTCTCCGGCCAGGCGGCGCGCGACCTGTTCTGGAGCCTTGGCATGCGGACGAGCGCCCGAAACGCCCTCAGGGGCCAGATCAGCCACATCACCGACGGCGCGGTGTCGAGCGAGGTGAGCCTTGCGGTCGCCGAGGGGGTGGAGATCACCGCCATCCTGACCCGCCGCAGCGTCGAGGACCTGGGGCTCACGGTCGGCGCGCCGGCCATCGCGCTGATCAAGTCGAGCTTCGTGATCCTGGCCAAAGGCGAGAACCTGCGCACCTCCGCCCGCAACCAGATCCCGGGCAGGGTCGCGGCCCGCGAGGACGGGGTGGTGAACAGCGAGATCAGCCTGGACATCGGCGGGGGCAAGACCCTGGTCGCCACCATCACCCTGGAGAGCGCCCAGGCCCTGGAGATCGCGGTGGGCGACCCGATCACGGCGCTGATCAAGGCGCCGCACGTGATCCTGGCGGTGGAATAGGAGCCCCATCCGACCCGCTGCGCCGCTTGATGGCGATTGAGAGGCGAGCCCTTGGAAAAAAAACTCGCGCG
>JAQGIX010000055.1 GCA_028290925.1 Phenylobacterium sp.
GGTCTATGTGCTGGGCGTCCCCTCCATCGCGCCCAAGCACATGCAGTGGGACCGCACGGTGTTCGAGCGCCGGCTCCAGGGCGCCAACGCCGTCCTGCTGCCCTACCAGGACGTCCGCGTGCGGTTCACCACCTCCATCGGGGCGGCCTGGAACTACATGCGGCTGAGGTCGTCGACGCCGTTCGAGGAGACCCTCGAGCCGGCGGCTCGCGCCCGCTTCGTCGACGCGCGCACGCGGATCGGCCAGCCGGCGAAGCGCTACGGCACCAGGAACCCGCTGGCGGCCGGCCTGCTGCTGCTCACCGACTACCGCGACCGCTCGGGCCTGACCAACACCGACCCGATCAAGCTGATCAAGGGCCTCTCGCAGCAGGCCCACGTGCCAATCTGGCAGAAGAGCTACGACATCGCCCCGCAGCTGGGGGCGATCCTGCGCACCCCGTCGGCGGCTGGACGCGCCTGCCTGGATGAGGTGATGGCCCAGGTGCAGGCCGGGCCGTCGGTCACGCTGACGGCGACCAAGGCCTGGGCCGAGGGCAATGTGCCGGCGGCGCTGGAGAACGAGCGGACCTACGAGCGCTGCATCGCGCTGGTGCCCGGCGCGGCGGCTTTCGATGCGAAGGCCAAGTCCGACGAGGTGGCCATGATCGAGCAGGCCCTGAAGATCCCCGGCCACGCCATCGCCGTGGTGCAGCTTCGCCCCCTGCTCAGCCAGGGTGGCGTCCTCGAACGCCTGCGCGCCGAGGGCCTGGTGGTGAAGACGCCGGGGGACGAGTGACAAGCCCTCCCCTCAGGGGAGGTGGCCCAAAGGGCCGGAGGGGGTTGCAGCCCGCGAGCGTCAGACGCCCTGCCTTTCAACCCCCTCAGTCGCTTCGCGACAGCTCCCCCTAAGGGGAGCATCTGAGCCTACAGTCCCGGCAGCTTGATCTTCCGCGGGCCTTCGCGGGAGATCACGATCTGCTTGCCGCCGGTGAGCTTGGCGACCCGCGCGGCTTCCGCCGCGGCGTCGATCGGCGCGGGGGTATCGGCCGCGGCCTGGGCGGCGGAGGGGACGCTCTTGGCCGAGCGCCAGAACATCACCTTGTCGGCGAAGCTCTTCTCCTTGTGCGCCACGTCGCCGAACTCGTCGTCGACCACATAGCGGATCAGGGGATCGGCCTTCTCGGCGCCGGCCTTGTTGACCAGAAGCTTCTCGCCTTGCGAGCGCTGTTCGGCCTCGCGCTGGCCCAGCAGGGCCAGGCGCGCGGCGCTTTCCGGCTGCAGTTCCTGCGGACGCGGCTTGCCGGGCGCCGGCGGGCGCAGGGCGAAGTCCGGCGGCACCACCAACGGCGCCTTGGTCACCACCCGGAACTCGTCGGGGGTCACCTTGGTCATGCCGAGCGCTTGCTGGGTCGATTCGCACCCGGCCAGGCCAAACGCCGCCAACAGTGCGGACGTGGCGATCACTTTGCTGACGCTCATGAACCTAAACGACTCCTTGGGCCGCCCCCGGCCTTGGGACAGGTGGATAGCGCAAACGGAGGGTGACGCCAATCTCCTCAGGTCGCGGGTTCTCGCCGCAGGCTGTCCAGCAGCAGGGCGATGACGCCTACGGTGATGGCGCTGTCGGCCACGTTGAACACCCAGGGGAAGAAGCCGATGCGCTGCACGTCGATGAAATCCACCACCCATCCGAAGCGGGCCCGGTCGATGGCGTTGCCGACCGCCCCGCCGGCGATCAGGCCGTAGCCCAGGGCCTGCAGGGTCCGGTGGCTGCGCCTCGCCCAATAGACGATCATCGCCGCGACGATCAGCGAGAAGGCCACCAGGCCCCACCGCGCCAGGTCCCGGTCGGCGCGCAGGAAGCCGAAGCTCACCCCGGTGTTGGCGACCAGGGTCAGGCGCAGCGGCCCGGCCAGGGCGCGGCTGTCGCCCTGCTGCAGCTGCAGCACCGCGAGGATCCAGTACTTCACCGCCTGGTCGAGGGCGACGACGGTGGCGGCCAGGCCATAGGCGCTCCAGCCGAAGCGGGTGACGCGGCCGGTCACGCCGGGACGTCCTGGGCGCCGTGGGCCGCATCGAAGGCCTGCACGGCGTCTTCGCAGCGCAGGCACAGCATCTTGGGCGGGCTCACCTCCGGCAGCACCCGCCAGCAGCGGGCGCACTTGCAGCCCTCGGCGCGGCGGGGCTGGACGGCGACGCCCGCGACCTCCGGCGACCGGAAGGCTTCGGGCGGGCCCGCGCCGGCCGTGAGCTCGGCGGCGCTGGTGCGGAACACCTCGGCCGGATCGAGACCCTCGAACGCCGCCAGCAGCGCCGGCTCGGCGACATGCACCGTCGGCGCGGCCTCCAGCGAGGCGCCGAGGCGCTTCTCACGCCGCTCGACCTCCAGGGCCCCGGTGACGACGGAGGTCACCGTCTGGACCTTGGCCCAGCGCTCGGCCTCCTCGTCGTTGCGCCATTCGGACGGCGTCTTGGGGAACTCGCGCAGGCAGTTGGAGGGGGTGTCGGGGAAGCGGGTGGTCCAGGCCTCTTCCATGGTGAAGGGCAGAAGCGGGCTGAGCCAGATGGTCAGCCGCTCGAAGACCGCGTCCATCACCGTGCGCACCGCGCGGCGGCGCGGGCTGTCCGCCCGGTCGCAGTAGAGGCTGTCGCGGCGGACGTCGAAGAACAGCCCCGAGAGTTCCTCCTGGCAGAAGGTGAGCAGGGCGCGGGTGACGTCCTGGAAGCGATAGTCGCGGTAGGCGCCGTGCACCTCGCCGTCCAGCTCCCAGAGCCGGTGCAGGATGTAGCGCTCCAGCGGCGGCATCTCGGCAATCGGCAGGCGCTCGGCCTCGGTGAAGCCGCCCAGGGCGCCCAGCATGTAGCGGACGGTGTTGCGCAGCTTGCGGTAGGCGTCGCTGGTGGTCGCAAGGACCGTCTTCCCGATCTTCTGGTCCTCGGTGTAATCGACCATCGCCGCCCAGAGGCGAAGGATCTCGGCGCCTGATTCCTTGATGACCGTCATCGGCTCGACGGCGTTGCCGAGCGACTTGGACATCTTCTCGCCGGTCTCGGTGACGGTGAAGCCGTGCGTGAGCACCGCCTCGTAGGGCGCGCGGCCGCGGGTGCCGGCGCTCTCCAGCAGCGACGACTGGAACCAGCCGCGATGCTGGTCGGAGCCTTCCAGGTAGAGGTCGGCGGGCCAATGGGTGTTGGCGCGGCCTTCCAGCACGAAGGCGTGGGTCGATCCGCTGTCGAACCAGACGTCGAGGATGTCCTCGACCTTCTCGTAGCGCTCCGGGTCGTGGGTCCCCAGGAAGTCCGCGTCAGGCCGGGTGAACCAGGCGTCGGCGCCCTCGACCCGGATGGCGTCCACGATCCGGCGGTTGACCTCCGGGTCGTTCAGCGGGTGGCCGGTTTCCTTGTCCACGAACATGGCCAGCGGCGAGCCCCAGGCGCGCTGGCGGCTGACCAGCCAGTCGGGGCGGCTCTCGACCATGGCGCGGATGCGGTTGCGGCCCGCCTCCGGATAGAAGGTGGTGGCGTCGATGGCCTCGAGCGCGGTCTCGCGCAGGGTGCGGCCCTCGTGGGCCGGGTCGTCCAGCGGCTCGTCGATGCGGATGAACCACTGCGGCGTGTTGCGGAAGATCACCGGCGCCTTGGAGCGCCAGCTGTGCGGATAGGAGTGCTCCAGGCGGCCACGCGCCAGCAGGCGGTCCGCCTCGATCAGCTTGTCGATGACCGCGTTGTTGGCCGGCCCGAACCGGCCCGCATGCTTGCCCTCGGTCTCCAGCACCTTCAGGCCCCCGAACAGGGCCACGTGCGGGAAATAGGCGCCGTCCGCATCGACGGTCTCGGGGATCTCGCGATGGCCGTGCGCCAGCCAGACGGCGTAGTCGTCGGCGCCGTGGCCCGGTGCGGTGTGCACGAAGCCCGTGCCGGCGTCGTCGGTGACGTGGTCGCCGGCCAGGAGCGGCACGGAGAAGCCGTAACCAGTCCTGTCCAGGCCCGCCAGCGGGTGGGCGCAGACCATGCCCTGGCAGTCGACGGCCTCGACCTTGCGGTACTTGGCGACCTTGGCGGCGGCCATGACCTCGGGCGCCAGCTTCTCGGCGAGGATCAGCCGCTCGCCCGGCTGGGCCCAGGGCGCGAAGGCCAGGCCCTCCTCGATCGCCTCGACCTCATAGACGGCGTAGGCGATGTCCGGATTGTAGGCGATCGCCCGGTTGGCCGGGATGGTCCAGGGCGTGGTGGTCCAGATCACGACGCTCGCCTGGCCCGCGGCGTTGGAGCCCTCGACGACCGGGAACTTCACCCAGATCGTCGGGCTGACATGGTCGTGGTACTCGACCTCGGCGTCGGCCAGTGCCGTGCGCTCGACGGGGCTCCACATCACCGGCTTGGAGCCGCGGTAGAGCTGGCCGGAGGTCAGGAACTTGTGGAACTCGGCGACGATGGCGGCCTCGCTCGAGTAGTCCATCGTCGAATAGCGGTGCGCCCAGTCGCCGATGACGCCCAGCCGCTTGAAGCCCTCCATCTGGACGCCGATCCAGTGCTCGGCGTATTCGCGGCAGCGGGCGCGGAACTCGGCCTTGGAGACCTCGTCCTTGCGGCGGCCCTTGGCGCGCAGCTCCTCCTCGACCTTCCACTCGATGGGCAGGCCGTGGCAGTCCCAGCCGGGCAGGTAGTCGACGTCGTAGCCCAGCGCGAAGCGCGAGCGGACCACGAAGTCCTTCAGGGTCTTTTGCAGCGAGTGGCCGATGTGGATGGCGCCGTTGGCGTAGGGCGGGCCGTCGTGCAGCACGAACAGCGGCCGGCCGGCCTTCTGCCGCTCGGCGCGGATGGCGTTGTAGAGGTCGAGCTCGCGCCACCGCTCAAGGATCTGCGGCTCCTTCTGCGGCAGGCCGGCGCGCATGGGGAAGGGTGTGTCGGGAAGGAAGATTGTGGCGCGGTAGTCGCGCGCCCCTTGCTCTTCGCCATGGGGCTTTTCGGCGTCGTCGGCCATCGGGAATCCAATTGGTCCGGGGTGTTGGGAGGTGCGGGGCAACCCCGGCGCGCGCTGGAACGGAGCCGTCCGGCGGCGTCACGCCGGGCGGGTAATTCGCGTAGGTTTCCGGACCGAACTCATGGGCGAAGGCTCTAACAGAGAGGCGCTTGGAACCCAAGCGCGGGCTTGGGGGTCAGGCGCCCAGGATGCTCCGCGCCTGCTTGGCGTCCTTGAGGATCTGCACGGTCATCTCGTCGAGGCTTGCGAACTTCGCTTCCGGCCGCAGGAAGGTGATGAGGTCGGTCTCGATCACCTGGTCGTAGATGTCCTCGTCGAAGTCGAACAGCCAGACTTCCAGGAGCGGCGCGGTGACCCCGTCGACGGTCGGGTTCACCCCGATGTTGGCGACGCCCGGCAGCTTGCGGCCGTCGGGCAGGCGGGTGCGCGTGGCGTAGACCCCGTACTTCGGCGCCACGTAGTCGCCCAGCAGCACATTGGCCGTGGGATAGCCCAGCTTGCGCCCCAGCTGGCGGCCGCGGACCACCACGCCCTCGATGGCGAAGGGCCGGCTGAGGATGCGCGCCGCCTCCTCGGGATGACCGTCGCGCAGGGCGTCGCGGATATGGGTGGAGGAGAACTTCTGGCCGGCCTGGTCGGTGACCTCCTCGGCGATCGACACGCCGAAGCCGAGCTCCTCGCCATACTGGCGCATGGTTTCCGGCGTGCCGGTGCGGTCCTTGCCGAAGGAATTGTCGAAGCCGACCGCCACGTGCCGCGCGCCCAGGCCCTCGTGCAGCACCTCGGCGGCGAACTGCCGGTCGCTCATGTTGGCGAGCTCGGGGTCCCAGGGCAGGACGTAGAGGATGTCGACGCCCAGCGCCTCAAGGGCGCGGGCCTGCTGGTCGGCCTTCATCAGCCGGAAGGACGGCTCCTGCGGGCGGAAATAGGCGCGGGGGTGCGGATCGAAGGTGATCACCCCCAGCGGCGCGTCGAGCTTCTTCGCCGCCTCCGCCGCCAGCGCGATGACCTTCTGGTGGCCGCGATGCACGCCGTCGAAGGTCCCCATGGCCAGCGCCGCCCCGCAGTCGCCGGGGCTGAGATGCTTCCAGCCGTGGATCACCCTGACCCGGCTCATGCGCGTCCGGACGTTCTTTGGGGCGCCATCACCAGGGCCTCGCCGTCCAGCACGGTCTTGCCGCCCACCAGGCAGGCGGTCTCCAGCGTCACGTGCCCGCGCTTCTCGTCCAGGGCCTTCACCGTCACCCGCGCGGTGACCTCGTCGCCGATCCGGACCGGCCGGCGGAAGCGCAGCGACTGCGACAGGTAGATGGCGCCGGGGCCCGGCAGCTTGGTGCCCAGCACGGCGGAGATGTAGGCGGCGGAAAGCATGCCGTGGGCAATGCGGCCGCCGAACGTCGTGCCCTTGGCGTAGGCCTCGTCCAGGTGCACCGGATTGGTGTCGAGGGAGACGGCGGCGAAGGCTTCCAGGTCGCGCTCGCCCACGACGTGGCTGATCTCGGCGCTCTGGCCGACGCTCAGTTCATCGAAATAGAAGCCCTGCTGCACGCGTCGTCCTCTCCGTGGCCTGTCACTTAGCGACGAATGGCCCGGCTCACCAGACCAGCTCGGCCATGGCCCAGCTCGCGGTGACGCCTTCGGTCTCGAAGACATGGTCCATCATGGCCGCGTCCAGCGCGCCCTTCGCCAGGATCTCCTGGGCGTGGATGCCGGCGGCGATGAACAGGGCGTCCAACCCTTGGGCGTTGGCGCCGCGCAGGTCGGTGCGCGGGCCGTCGCCGACGCAGAGCACCCGGGCGCGGTCGATCGGGGCGCCGTCCCTCAGCCCGGCGGCCTCGGCGAGCGCCAGGTCGTAGATGGCCGCGTGCGGCTTGCCGGCCATGGCGACCTGACCGTCCAGCGCCTCGTAGAGCTGGGCCAGCGCCCCGCCGCAGTAGATCAGCGTGTCGCCGCGCTGCACGACGATGTCCGGATTGGCGCAGATCATCGGCAGGCCCCGCGCCACCGCGCCGCGGAACCGCTCGCGATAGTCCTCAGGCGTCTCGGCCTCGTCGTCGAACGGGCCGGTGCAGGCGATGAAGCGGGCCTCGTCGAGGTCGCTGAAGGTGAGGCCGAGACCCTCGTACAGCGGATCGTCGCGGCCGGGACCGAGCTTCCAGGCCGGGCCCGGCGCGCGGGCGGCCAGCAGCTTGCGGGTGGCGTCGCCGGAGGTGACCACCAGCGAATAGGCCTCGCGCGGCACGCCCAGGGCGTCCAGCTGGGCGACGACCCCGGCGTTGGGCCTGGGCGCATTGGAGATCAGCACCACCTCGCCGCCTTGGGCGCGGAAGCGGGCCAAGGCCGCGCAGGCCACCGGAAAGGCCTCGCGGCCGTTGTGGATCACGCCCCAGACATCGCAGAGCAGCAGGTCATAGCGGTCAGTCAGCGCGGAGAGGCCGGCGGCCAGCTTGGGGGAGGTCATGGCGGCCGATCTAATGCCTCTCCTCCCGCGAAGCGAGAGGGGAGAGGATTTACCGCCCGCCCATGGCCCGGCGCTGGAAGTGGGGGCGCAGATAGGCCGAGGGCGGATCGGCTTCGGCCAGCACCGCGTCCTTGATGGCCCGCGGCTCGCCGAACAGGTGGCCCTGGCCGTAGCCGATGTCGAGGTCGAGGGTGTCGACCACCTGGCGCTCGGTCTCCACCTTCTCGGCGATCACCTCGACGCCGTAGCGGCGGGTCAGCGCGCAGAAATCCTCGGCGGCGAGGTCGGGCAGGGAGCGCAGGATCAGCCGGCCATCCACCTCGGTCAGCTCGTCCAGCAGCAGCTGCGCGGCGATCTTGACGAACTTCACGTCGGAGCGGGCGAGGTCCTGCAGGTCGAGGTCGAGGTCGGCCACCTTGTCGAGGCTGAAGCGGAAGCCGAGGTCGGCGAGCTTGCCCATGTTGCGGGCCTCCACCGAGCCGCGCGCCTCGAAGGCCGACTGGCCGATCTCGAAGATCAGGGCGCCGGCCAGGTCCTTGTTGGCCGTGAGCAGGTCGAGGAAGCCGGGGAAGAAGCTCTCGTCGGCCAGGCTGGCCATGGAGATGTTGCAGAAGATGCCGATCTTGCGGTCCTGCTTGGCCAGCCGGCGGACGATCTGCACGCAGCGGAACAGCAGCAGGTTGTCGATGGCGGTGATCATCCCGCCGGGCTCGGCCACCGACAGGTATTCGGCCGGCATCAGCACGTGGCCGGTGTCGTCGCGCAGCCGCGAGAAGCTCTCGTAGAAGACGGTCTTGCGCTGCGGCAGGGCGACGATGGGCTGGAGGTAGAGGTCCACGCGATTGTCGGTGAGCGCCTCGCGCACCGTGTCCATCAGGGCGCCGGCCTGGCGGTGGTCGGAGTTGTGGCCCATGCG
>JAQGIX010000064.1 GCA_028290925.1 Phenylobacterium sp.
GCCTCGGCCGCGCGGCTGTCGCGGGTGAACAGCGCCTCGCTCTCCACGGCCGCCAGCCGGCGCTGCCGCGCCATCTCGCCGGCCGAGGCCGCGTAGCCGCGCGCACGGGCCTGCAGCTCCGGGGTCATGGCCCTGACCAGGATCGCGGCGCGCACCGCGTCCCTGGCGTCCTTGGGCGAGACCAGCAGGGCCGGCGGCGGATCGCGCTTCAGTTCCTCCAGCACCGACAGCAGGCGGGAGAGCTGGCTCATGTTGTGCGCCTGCTCGGCCGAGAGCTCGGTCTCCTGGAGGTTCAGCCGCGCCAGCCGCTCGCCCGTCTCGGCCACGGCGACGCCGCCCAGCACCAGGGCCGCGAGGCTCGTCGGGATCAGGAGGCGGCGTTCGATCATCAGTCCCGATGGTACGGCGATCCGGCCAGGATGGAGACCGCCCTATAGACCTGCTCCGCCAGCATCACGCGGGCCAGGGCATGCGGCCAAGTCTGCGGCCCGAAAGCGAGCTTTTCTTGGGCGGCGCCTAGAATCGAGGCGTCCAGGCCGTCGGCCCCGCCGATCACGAAGGCGAGCTTGCGCGCCCCGTCGTCCCTGAGCTTGCCGATCTGCTCGGCGAAGGCCCGCGAGGCCAGCGCCCGGCCGTGCTCGTCGCAGGCGATGAGATGGGCGCCCTCCAGATGGCTCCGCAGGGCCTCGGCCTCGGCCGTCTTGCCGGACTTGCGGGCCTCGACCTCGACCACCTCGACCGGCCCCAGCCCGAGCGCCCGGCCCGCCGCCGTGGCGCGCTCGACGTAGAGCTTCACGAGATCGGTCTCCGGCCCGCGGCCGAGGCGGCCGATGGCGACGATGGCGATCCGCATCTATTTGCCTCTCCTGCGAAGCGGGGGAGGGGGACCGTCCGCCGTAGAGCGGACGGGGGAGGGGGCGGCGGCTTCCGCGAGCCGCGCCAACGCCGTCAGGCGAACCCCGTCCGCCACCTCTTCCAGGTCCGCGAAAACGGCGGAGGCGGGAATTCTCACGACCCTGATGCCCCGGCGGCCCAGCCAATGGTCGCGCGCTTCATCGTGCGCGATCTGGTCGTCCTCGCCGTGGAGGGCGCCGTCCACCTCGATCGCCAGCCTGGCCGCCGGGCGGAAGAAGTCGAGGATATAGGGTCCTATCGGATGCTGGTTCCGGAAGACGGGCTGGTCCGGCAGGCGCCTGCGCAGCCGCGACCAGAGCATCACCTCCGGTTCGGTCAAGCTTCGGCGCAGCGCCTTGGCGCGCTTGGAAGTCAGGATCGACGATCTCATGCCCGTACGGTGGCCGCCCCTTCCACCATGCTGCGCATGGTCCCCCTCCCCCGTAAACGGGGGAGGCAAAGGGTCATAGCGGCGGCGGGGCGCTGAAGCCGCCGAACTCGCGCTCCAGCAGGCCCGCGAAGGCGATGGTCGTGCGGTCCTCGAGGTAGGGGCCGATCACCTGCACGCTGATCGGCAGACCGGCCTTGGTGAAGCCGACGGGCGCGGCGGTGGCCGGCAGGTTGGCGACCAGGGCGATCCCCGGCCAGGCCAACTGGTCGAAGTAGGGCGTCGGCTTGCCGTCGATCATCAGCGCCTTCTTGGCGGGATCCTGTTCGGTCACATGCGGGAAGGCCACCGCGCCGAAGGTCGGCGCCAGCACCACGTCGAAGGTCTGGAACAGCATCGCCCACTGGCGCCGCAGCAGCACCTGGCCGTCGAGCAGGTTCATCCAGTCATGGGCGTTCATGGGCTTCGCGTCGGGCCGGCCGCGGCTCAGGGCGGTGTCCAGGATGCCCATGTAGAGCGCCTGCGCCTTGGCCATGTCGGGCAGCAGTTGGCTCCCGCGCGAGACGGTCGCCCCGAGGCCTTCGAGTTTGCCGGCCAGGTCGCCCAGGGCCGTCCGGATCTCGCTCTCCAGGGCGACGCCCGGCAGCTCATCGAGGATCAGCACGCGGTGGTCGGCCAGCCGGCCATGCCGCGGCGCCGGCAGGGCCAGCCGATAGCCGCCCGCCTCCAGGTCGCCCGGGCCGGCCAGCACGTCGAGCGCCAGCTGCAGGTCGGGGGCAGTACGGGCCAGCGGTCCCACCACCGCCAGCGGCAAGTCCGCGCCATCCATCCCGACCGGGGCGTGGCCGCGCAACGGGATCAGCCCATAGCTCGGCTTGTGGCCATAGACCCCGCAAAAGCCGGCCGGCACGCGGATCGAGCCGCCGATGTCGGAGCCGAACTCCAGGGGGATCATGCCGGCGGCAAGCGCCGCCGCCGCGCCGCCCGAGGAGCCGCCGGGCGAGCGGGTCGGATCCCAGGGATTGTTGGTGCGCCCGTAGATCGGATTGGCCGCCTGCCAGTCGGCCAGCATGACCGGCACATTGGTCTTGCCGAGGATCACCGCGCCGGCGGCCCTCAGCCGTTCGACGCCCACCGAATCCCGCGGCGCCACATAGTCCTTGAAGGGCTCGAAGCCCCAGGTGGAGGCGAGGCCCGCGACGTCGTGGGATTCCTTCACCGTCATCGGCACGCCGAGCAGCGCGCCGCGCTCGCCGCGCGCGATGGCGGCGTCCGCGGCCTTGGCGGCCTCGCGGGCGCGGTCGAAGTCGCGCACCACCACGGCGTTGATGGCCGCATCCCGTGTCTCGATGCGCGCGATGGCGGCGTCCGCCAGCTCGAGGGCGCTCACCTTGCGCCCGGCCAACGCCTTGGCCAGCTCGCCGGCGCTCAGGTCCAGCAGGTCGCGTGACAGGGTTTCGGACATGGCTCTTCCTCCTGCGGTCATGGTGAGCGCGGGGATTTCAGGAGTCCATGACCGGATGTGGTCGCTAGTTGACGGCGCGCTGCGCCGGCGGCTCCACGGACCAGATCTTCTCGATGTTGTAGAAGCTGCGGACCTCGGGGCGGAACAGGTGGATGATCACGTCGCCGGTATCGATGAGCACCCAGTCGCAGTGTGGCAGGCCCTCCACGCGCACCCGGCCGTAGCCCTCTTCCTTCAGGGTTCGCAGCAGGTGGTCGGCCATGGCGCCGACATGCCGGTGCGAGCGCCCGGAGGCGACGATCAGGCCGTCGGCGACGGGACTCTTGCCTTTGAGATCGATGAAAACGATGTCCTGGGCCTTGTCGTCGTCCAATCGGCTCAGGATCAACTCCTCCAGAGTGTCGATGCGGCTCTGGGCCTCCGAGGACTCGGCGAGCACCGGCGGAGCCGGGGCGGAGGCCTCTTGCGCACGGGGCGCGGTCTTACGGTCCAGCGGGGTGCTCCTTTGAAATCCTCGCTACCAGTGACCCTAGCACGGAAAACCAATGCCGGTCAGGGGTCTCACGAACACTTCAAGACGTGGTCTTGCTCCGGCGCTCCCGCAAGGCGGTGGAGGACTGGAAGTTGAACGGGCCGCGCAGGAAGACCCAGGCCGGCGGCTTCATGGCCGGCAGCAGGGCCGCCTGCGACGAGGGGCGCCGGAAGCGGGCGAACCGCCGGGCGGCCGGCGAGAAGCGCGCCTTCAGCGCGATCCATGGCCGCGAGACCACCGCCACCGGGATCTCGCGCATGATCTGGGTCCAGCCCCGCCAGCGGTGGAAGCTGGCCAGGCTGTCGGCCCCCATGATCCAGACGAAGTGGACCCGCGGATAGCGGGCCTTCAGGGCGCGCACCGTGTCGATCGTGTACTGCGCCCCGATCCGCGTCTCGGCGTCGGAGACCACCATGCCGCGCTCCTTGGCGATCGCCCGGGCGCCGGCCATCCGATCGGCGAGGTCGGCGGTCTCGTGCTGGGGCTTCAAGGGGTTCTGCGGCGAGACCAGCCAGATCACCTTGTCGAGCTTCAGCCGGCGCTTGGCGGTCTCGGCCACGTGGGCGTGGCCTTCGTGGGCCGGATTGAACGAGCCGCCGAACAGCCCCACCCGCATCCCGGGCTCGAGATGCAGGCCCAGCCTGAGCGCCCCCGGCCGCCCGGCCTCAGGGACGCGTCTGGCCGGTCCCGCGAACCACATACTTATAGGTCGTCAGTTGCTCCGCGCCGACCGGACCGCGCGCATGCAGCCGGTCCGTGGCGATGCCGATCTCGGCGCCGAATCCGAACTCCCCGCCGTCGGCGAACTGGGTCGAGGCGTTGACCAGCACGATGGCCGAATCCACCAGCGCCACGAAGGCCTCGGCCGCCTTGGCGTCCTCCGTCACGATCGCATCGGTGTGCGCCGAGCCGTAGCGGGCGATGTGGGCCGCCGCGCCTTCGACGCCGTCCACCACGGCCACCGAGATCACCGGGGCGAGATATTCCGTCGTCCAGTCGGCCTCGCTCGCCGCGGCCATGGGCACGATGGCGCGGGCCGCCGCGTCGCCGCGCAGCTCGCAGCCGGCCTCGGAAAGCGCCCTTGCGACCGGCGGCAGGAGCCGCTGCGCCGCCGCGCGGTCCACCAGCAGGGTC
>JAQGIX010000067.1 GCA_028290925.1 Phenylobacterium sp.
CCAGGGCTACTGCATCCGCATCAAGGAGATGGAGGCTGGGACCGGCGAGGTGCGCCTGGGCCACCTGATGGCCATGGACCCGCGCGGCGGCCAGGTGGAGCTGCCCGGCGAGCACGTCCGCGAGCCCGCCTTCGGCCTGCCCGCCACCTGGGTCGACGAATCCCTGCGCGAGGAGGCCACCTTCCGCGGCTACACCATCGTCGATCCGGCCACGGTGCTGACCACCCACCTCACCGAGATCCTCAAGGAGAACATGCCCGACCTGCTCTCCTACGCCGAGGTGCAGAAGCTCCTGAAGGACCTGCCGCCCGAGCAGAAGAAGCTGGTCGAGGACCTGATCCCCAGCATCGTCTCGGTGGCCACCATCCAGCGCGTGCTGCAGGCCCTGCTGCGCGAGCGGGTCTCGATCCGCGACCTGCCGGCGATCCTCGAGGGCATCGGCGAGGCCGCGCCGCACACCGCCTCGGTCAGCAACCTCGTCGAGCAGGTCCGCACCCGGCTCGCCCGCCAGCTCTGCTTCGCCTACCGCGGCGAGGACGGGGCGCTGCCGATCATCACCATGAGCCCCGAATGGGACGCCGCCTTCGCCGAAGCCCTGATCGGCCAGGGCGAGGAGAAGCAGCTGGCGCTGGCTCCCTCGCGCCTGCAGGACTTCATCCGCGCGGTCCGCGAGAGCTTCGAGCGCGCCGCCCTGTCCGGCGAGACGCCCGTGCTGCTGACCAGCCCGGTCATCCGGCCCTATGTCCGCTCGATCATCGAGCGCTTCCGCGGCCAGACCCCGGTGATGAGCCAGAACGAGATCCATCCCCGGGCCCGGCTGAAGACGGTCGGGGCCATCTAGCGCAGGGCCGAGCGCGGCGTGGGCGACAGCCTCAGCCACTCCGGCTTGCGGGCGAAGGCCGGCAGCAGGGCTTCCGCCGCCCCGTCCCGCCACCCCGACCGGCGGCCATGGCGCGCCCGGAAGTCCGCCTCGGCGGCCTCCCTCTCGAACCGGCTGAACCACACGAACACCCGATCCGTCGTCCTGACCGGCAGGCGCGGGAAGCTGTTGGCAGAAGTCTCGGTGACGAAGCTCGCCAGGATCGGCGCGCCGTCCGCCTCGATCAACGGCCGCAGACGCGCCTCGAAGAAGGCGGCGAACCCCGGGACCGAGGCCTCGTCCAGATAGTGGATGGCCGCCGTGAAAACCGCGCTCGACGCCCCCGGAGGCGGAGCCGGAAGATCGAACCCTCCGTCGGGCGCGGCGGGCCGGAGCAGCAGGACGTTGTCGGAGTCCAGCATGGTGAGGTTCGCTTCGCCCCGGTGGGCCTGCCACACCGGACCGCCGTAGAAGGCTTCCAGGGCCTCGCGCCGCGCCGCCATGTCGGCGAACCCGCGCAGCCAGACAAAGCGGTCGGGATCGTCGAGGTCGCGGAATTGGCCGATCACCCGCGCCCCCACCGCCGCCTGCGACTCGATGAACTCGCGCTCGAAGAGGGTGATCAGCTCGTCGCGGCGGCCGGCATGCAGGGTGTACTGGCGCAATTCGACGACGGGGCGGCAGCGGTTCATCGGGCGGGAGGTCCTTCGGGCGTGAGATTGTGGTGCGGCGCCTGCTGCGAGCAGGCCGCCGGCCCCCAGCAGCAGGGCGCGCCGCGCGGGATCGGGCGATGGGTGCGGCATTTGGGCTCTGGGATTGGTCTCGAAGCGGGTAGCCTAGAGCACCTCTGCTGACAGGGCAGGTCAGCATGCTGCGACGTTGCGGGCGAGGCTTGCGGCTGGTAGCGGTTCGGCGGGGGTCAAGTCCCCGGCAGCGTTGGGATTCGAATGCGGCGAGCTTTCAATCGGCCGGAAGGCACGGGGTGGGCGCTTCTGTGGGACCTGCTCACCTTCGAGCGGCTGATGACCAACGCGGTCATCCACCTAGTCTATTGGGCCGGCCTCGGCGTGATCCTACTGATCGGCTTCGGCAGCCTGGGCGCGGCGGTGGGCGTGGCGATCCGCGACCCGCTGCCCTGGGGCGTCCTGCTGGCGATCCCGGTGCTGATCGCGGGCCTGTTGATCACCGGCGTGCTGGTGTTGCTGTGGCGCTCGTTCTGCGAGTTCTACGTGACCATCTTCAAGATCAGCGAAGACCTGAACGTCCTGCGCCAGGACCTGGAAGCCGAGCGGGCGCGCGCCGGCAAGTCCTAGGACGCTATCTGGAGGCCCTCCTCAGGCCCAGCTCGTCCAGGGCCGCGGTCTCGCGCCTGGCCTCGTCCTTGCGTTCCATGAGCCGGGCCTGTTCGGCCACGTGCTCGTACTTCTTCTGCGCCTCGAAGGCCTCGGCCAGCGCGTCGCGCGCGCCCTGCTCCTCGATCTCCAGTTCAGCCAGCGCCCGGCGGGCGTCGGCCTTGCGGACGCGCAACGCATCCATGAACGCCGCCCGGTAAAGCCCCGACATCGGATCGGCGTCGGCGCGGGCCATCTCCGCCAGCCCTTCGGCCTCGAGCATGGCGAGCTTCATCTCCGCCGCCGTCCGCCGGTCGCGCACCTCGGCCAGGCGCTTCTGGAGGGTCTCCACCTCATAAGTGGCCAGCTTGATCAACGACTTGGACCAGCTCATGCCGCCTCACTCACGAGGATCTCGGAAAGGCGCGCGAAGGCCGCCTCCAGGCTCATGGCGTCGTCCTTGTCCTGCCCCAGGAACGCCTCCAGGGCCGGATGCAGCTCGATCGCCCGGTCGATCTGCGGATCGGATCCGGCCCGATAGGCCCCGATGCGGATCAGCTCCTCCATGTTCGAATAGGCCGAGAGCATCTGGCGCGCCGCCTTCACCAGGTCGCGCTCGTGGGGATGCTGGCAGCCCGGCATGGTCCGGCTGATCGACTTCAGCACATTGATCGCCGGGAAGCGGCCGCGCTCGGCGATCGCCCGCTCCATGACGATGTGGCCGTCGAGGATGCCTCGGACGGCGTCGGCGATCGGCTCGTTGTGATCGTCGCCGTCCACCAGCACGGTGAACAGGCCGGTGATCGGGCCCGCCCTCGTGCCATCGGGGCGGATCGGGCCGGGGCCGGCGCGCTCCAGCAGCTTCGGCAGCTCGGTGAAGACAGTCGGCGTATAGCCCTTGGTGGTCGGCGGCTCGCCGGCCGCCAGGCCGATCTCCCGCTGGGCCATGGCGAAGCGCGTGACGCTGTCCATCAGGCACAGGACTTCCATGTCCTGGTCGCGCAGGTACTCGGCGATGGCCAGGGTCATATAGGCGGCCTGGCGCCGCTTCAGCGCCGGCTCGTCGGAGGTGGCGACCACCACGACGGCGCGCTTCAGGCCCTCCTCGCCCAGGGTCTCCTCGATGAACTCGCGGACCTCGCGGCCCCGTTCGCCGATCAGCCCCACCACGACCGCGTCGCACTCGGCGTTCTTGGCCAGCATGGAGAGCAGCACCGACTTGCCGACCCCGGAGCCGGCGAACACGCCCAGGCGCTGACCGCGGCAGCAGGTGGCGAAGACGTTCATCGCCCGCACGCCCAGGTCCAGGCGCTCGCCCACCCGGTCCCGCGCATGGGCCGGCGGCGGGGCGGCGCGCAGCGCATAGGGTACGACCCCCTTCGGCAGCGGGCCCTTGCCGTCGATCGGTTCGCCGAAGGCGTCGATGATGCGGCCGAGCCAGGCCTTGGACGGCCGGACGGCCGAGCCCTGCGGCTCGATCCGGATGAAGGCCCCGGGCGCCACGCCCTCGACGGGACCAAACGGCATCAGCAGGGCGCGCGTCTCGCGGAAGCCCACCACCTCGGCCGGCAGCGGCGGTGCGCCATAGCGCTCGATCTCGGCCCGCGCGCCGACCGCCAGCCGGCTCAAGCCGCCGCGCGCCTCGATCAGGAGGCCTTGCACGGCGGCGACCCGCCCCGAAACCGTCAGTGGATCCAGCCGCTCGACCGCGGCCACCAAGCTCTGCACGAACGCCCCTCGAACTCTCCCGTTAAGAATCGGGCGTTCCGCCTTAAGGGGTGGTGAAGATCGGGGCCTCTGCGACGCCTACAGCAGGTAGGGGACCAGCCGGCCGCGCACCCGGCGCGCGTAGTCCGCATAGCCGGGCAGGTGATCGCGCAAATAGGCTTCCTCGATGAGGATCCGGGCGAGCGTCAGGAGCAGGAATCCCGTCGCGCCGATCGCGGCCACATAGCTGCCGAGCCAGAGCGCCGCCCCGACATAGACCAGCAGCATGCCGGCATAGAAAGGGTGCCGCACGAGGCCGTAGAGGCCGGTGTCGATCACCCGCTGTCCACCCTCGCTCTGGTCGTGGATGGTGGGTGCGGCGAACTGGTTCTGACCGATGGCCACGTGGACAATCGCCATGCCGGCGAGGACCGCCGCTGCGCCGCCTGCGCAGACCGCCCAACTCGGCGGCGGCAGGAGCCGCAGGCGGAACACGTCGAGCGGAATGAACGCGAACCAGGCCAGGGTGAAGGCGACGTAGACGATCAGCCCTGCGGCGTCGATCAGCGGTTGCTTCTGCTGTTTCTTGGCGACCAGCCCCTGCTGGCGCACCTGGAAGCTGGCCGGCCGGGCGAGCGCCAGGGCGGCGGACCCCGCCATGGAGAGCCCGCCATAGACCGCCAGGAAGGCCCAGGCCTGCGGCCACGCCCAGGCGCCTGCCGACAAGCCCGCCGTCAACAGGAGCACGGCGGCCACCACCAGGATCACCGGCAAGGGCGAGAGGAGCCCCTTCACGACCGTCATGCACCAACCTCCAGCATAATATACGTCGTGTATATTATACAGAATGCATATTCAAGCCATGGCTGAATCGACGCCCTCACCCCGGCGAGGCGCCAAGCGCGAGCGCACCAGGGCGGCGCTGATCGAGGCCTTCTGGGCGGTGGTCGATGACGAGGGGTTTCCGGCAGCCAGCCTGGAGGTCGTCGCCCGCCGGGCCGGCATGACCCGCGGCGCCATCTATTCCAACTTCGCCTCGCGGGCCGAGCTGCTGCTGGCGGCGGTCGGGACGCGGGGCCTGAACATCAACCGCGACTTCAGCCGGCCCGGCCCCCTGAAGGACCAGCTGCGCACCTTCGCCGAGGGATTGGCCGCGGCCCTGCCGAATGCGCCGGGAACCCAGCGCTGGCACGCGGAACTGCTGCTGCACATCGCCACCGATCCTGCGCTGAAGGCGCACATCGCCCAGGGGTTCGCCGGGCTGTTCGACGTGATGGCCGCCCAGCTGGAGGCCCAGCACGGCCGATCCCTCGCGATCCCCGCCCACAGCCTGGCGCTCGCCATCCAGTCCATGGCCATGGGCTTCGTCTATCAGGCGATCCTGAGCCCCGCGGCGGTGCCCGCGACGGCGGTCCTGGAGGCCTACGACGCCCTGGCGGAGGGGGCGCTTCGGCTGCCCTGAGGCCCCCGCCTGCTTCGCCGACCACGTCCAATCACGAAAGATTCAACGCGCCTTCGAGTCGCGCGCCCACTGTGGCGGCTTGAACCCGATTCCGAAATCAGATTAACGATTCGCTCGAGAGAGACACCACTCATTAACCAGTCTTAAATTAACTCGTCGGCAAGTTATCGATGAGGATCGGCGCGGATTCCAAGGATTCGCGAGGCGTTGCCGGAATAGGGTAGGAGAGCCTGATGCGCGTACTGTTGATCGAGGACGACAGCGCCACCGCGCAAAGCATCGAGCTGATGCTCAAGTCCGACGGATTCAATGTCTATACCACCGACCTCGGGGAAGAGGGCGTCGACCTCGGCAAGATATACGATTACGACCTCATCCTGCTCGATCTGAACCTGCCCGATATGAGCGGC